>JANTGR010000087.1 GCA_024762875.1 Sulfurospirillum sp. | reverse complement strand
GAGATGATCAAAGTACAGGAATCTTTTATCAAAATACTAGGCAACAAAGGGGAGAGTGTTAAAAAAGAAGTCTCTGTCAAAGAAGCCAAAAAAGCCCTGCGAGGGGAAGCCAGTGAAAAACTGCTGGATATGGAAGCAGTCAAGGCTGAAGCGCTTAGAAGAACAGAAAATGGCGGTATTATTTTCATCGATGAGATAGACAAAATAGCTGTATCAGCCAAAAGCCAAAGCAGACAGGATCCAAGTAAAGAGGGTGTACAAAGAGATCTACTGCCCATTGTGGAAGGTTCGGATGTCACGACAAAGTGGGGCATGGTAAAGACCAATCATATTCTGTTTATTGCTGCGGGTGCTTTTGCATTTGCCAAACCAAGTGATTTGATCCCGGAATTACAGGGGCGTTTTCCACTACGGGTTGAGTTAAGTTCTTTAGATGAAGAGACACTCTATCTTATCATGACACAGCCGAAAAATTCACTTTTAAAACAGTATGAAGCATTGCTTTTAACAGAAGGTGTGACATTAAAATTTGAAGATGCAGCCATTCGTGCCATCGCTAAAATATCACAAGTTGCCAATGAAAAAACCGAAGATATCGGTGCCAGGCGGCTGCATACTGTCATAGAACGCGTTTTGGAAGAGATCAGTTTCCTGGCAGATGAATATGCAGGTGAAACAATCACGATAGATAAAGAGCTGGTACATGAGAAGTTGGATGAAGTGGTAGGGGACGAAGATATGTCACGGTATATACTCTAATGGAAAAAATAACCAAATCAGGATTTATCGCAGTGATTGGGCGTCCCAATGCCGGAAAAAGTTCATTTTTAAACTGGTTGATTGGAGAAAAGATTACAATGGTCTCCCATAAAGCCAATGCAACAAGAAAACGTGCCAATGTCATTGCAATGTATGAAGATAAAGAGAGCTCTTCCCAGCTGGTCTTTATAGATACGCCGGGACTACATGAACAGGAGCGACTTTTAAACCAGTTTATGATGGAAGAAGCCCTCAAAGCAATGGGGGATGCAGACTTGATTCTTTTTTTATCACCGGTACATGACAAACTGGATGAATATGAAAAATTTTTAAAATTAAATAGTAAAAATATTCCACATATTGTATTGTTGACCAAGAGTGATGAAGTGAAGAAAGAGAAGCTATTTGAAAAAATAAATGAATTTGTAAAATACCAGGATGATTTTCTGGAACTTATTCCTGTATCGATCAAAAGGGGCAGTGAACAAAAGCGCATTTTATCGACATTCAGTAAGCATCTTCCTCTATCGCCACACTACTTTGATGATGATATTTTAACCACCCAGAAAATGAAAGATATTTATAAAGAGTTTATAAGAGAAGCAATATTTGACAATTTGTCTAAAGAAATTCCTTACTTTTCCGATGTAGTTATTGAGAAGGTTGAAGAGCTTTCAGACCTTGAAAAAGTTTTTGCACAAATTGTGGTAGAAAAGAAGAGTCAAAAAGGGATTATCATTGGTCATGATGGTAAGACTTTGAGACGTATTGGACAGGATGCAAGACTTTTGATCGAAGAATTGACTGGTAAAAAGGTTTTTCTGAAGCTCTTTGTAGTTGTCAAAGCAGGTTGGACAAAAGATAAAAAATCTTTAGGGGAGCTTGGCTACGACATCTAAAACCTTATAATTTAAAATTATAGGAATGTAGCCATGTTTAAAAAGAAAGGCATTTTAAGTAGCGTCGGTGAGAAGCCGATTGTTGCTGTTGATCCTTATATTCCCAATGCATATTTATACAAAAAGTCACTTTTTGAAAAAGCAACTCCAAAAGAGTTGGCAAAAAACAACTTTTTTATATCTTATGTACAAACCAAAGATATTATCTCTTCTACTGTTGATATTGCCCGCAGTATTTCTGGTGAAGATTTACGGGATGCGATTGAGATCAAAGCATATGATGAATTAGGCCTGGACAGCGGGGCAGAATATTCCATCTTTTACTTTGAATCACAAAAGCAGGATGGTGATGAACGTATCTTTAATGTGATTGCTGTTGATAAAGCCAGCCTGTATGATATCTTTGCAGATGTGAAAGATGTCAAATATATCGACTATATTACTACTGCACCGTTTTTATTTAAATCGTTATATACCAAAAATATTGTTGATCCTGCCGGTATTGACTGTTTTGTCTATTTTCATAAAGATGACGCTTTTGTGACGATTTATCAGGATGGTGAATATATCTTTTCAAAATCCATTCGTTATTCATTAAAAGTCATTTCTGATACTTTTTCAAAAGAGTTGGGCAAGAGAGTAGATGAAGCTGAATTTTTTTCAATGCTTTCAAAAACGGGTCTGCAAAATAAAAACAGTAGTTATCAGCAACAGCTTATGAAGCTCTTTGGTGAAGTATTTGTTTATGTCAATGATGTCATTTTATATGCAAAACGTGCTTATAATTTAGAAAAAATCGATCAAATTTATTTGGGTACAGAGTTAGGTTATGTTGCAGGGCTTGAAGAGTTCTGTCATAACTATGTCAATATTCCGACAAAAAAACTGGACTTGAAAATAGCAAAAAACTCCAATGAGTTTGAAGTAGATTCGATGTCTTCACTGATGGTTCTTCGTGCGCAGGAGTTTTTAGACGGTGAAGTAGATGAAGAGACAAATATCTCCATCTTTAAAAAACCGCCTCCATTTAAAAATAGACCTTCAGGTAAATTGGTTCAGGTGGCAGCTGCCACACTGTTTTTATCGATGGCATATCCGACGTATCAGTTTGTTTACAACACCATGTTTTTGAAAAATGAATTGCAGGATCTCAACACGCAGTACCAGCAAAAGTCTTCAGAATCGAGAATAAGAAAAGCTGCTTTTGCATCTACCAATAAAGCACATAAAGATATTGAAGCAAAATTGACGGCCAAAAATAAAGAGCTGGATTTTAGAACCAAACTTTTACATGAAATATATGCAAAAAAAGTCTCTTATCCTATGAAAGCAAAAGTATTGACAGATCTTTTTTCAAAAGTGACCAAGCATAAAAGCAAGGTAACAAAAGTAGAAAACATCGGTGATGATATGATTGTGACTATTCGGAGTCAAAAAGATAAATATGTTACAGAATTATTAACAGAACTGGCACAATTTAAAAAATATGAAGTCAGTACGGATATGATCAAAAAAGATAGCAATACTTCATATTATGAAAGTGCTATAAAGGTGGGATTAAATGTTAACTAAAAGAAATGAGAAAAAAGGATTATTTGATCAGATAGATGATTTTTTTAACAGTAAAAAACCTTCAGAAGCATCAATGTTTTTGGGTGTTATCGCACTGGGTATTGCCTATGTGGTGTATCAGTTTATTTTTCTTGAAACAGATAAAAATTTACAAAGTACACAAAATCAGATAATGAGTGTCAAGCAGAAGATCAATACGGAAAGAACCTATCTAAGTACACACAGTATGGCATCACTGAATAAGTTAAAAAATGACCTCAAACATAAAAAGATAGCTTTTGATGATACGATTTATAAAATGTCTTATGTAGATAATACATTGACTGAATTGTCATATCTATTATTTGATGACCAAAGCTGGGCAAACTTTGTGGACAATATCTCATATCTGGCAAAAAAATATCATGTCAATATTGAGGAGATTGGCAATAAGTTTTATACACCGACTTTTCAAAAAATTACACATGTTGTAGAAGTGGATGTCAAGTCCAATGCAAAGACTAAAAATATGGTGAAATTTTTAAATGCAATTGAAGAGAGCCAGCTGGTAGTAGATGTCAATGATATCAATCTGGAAAAACCAAAAGAGAATATCGAAGGAACATTTAAAATTGCTGTATGGGGGATGAAATACCAATGAAAAAATTATGGATAATACCGATATTAGGTGTAACACTATATGCAAACAGTGAAAATCGATCAGAGAGTTTGATCGCTGAGTATAAAAATATGTTTAACAAAATCGGTGAAAAAAGAATTGGGGTAGAAGATCGGGAAATAGATGCTTTAAAAGCTCCTTTTGTACAGGTAGAAAAGAAAAAAACAGCTTCCAAAGGAGCAGTTGAGCAAAAGAGTGAACCACCTTTTGTGTTACAGGCGATTTTAAACAACAGTGCCAAAATAAGCGGCAAATGGTATCCATTGCATGGCGAGGTCAATGGCATGAAAATTGTTTCAGTACGCAACAATTATGTCTGGTTAAAAAATGATGAATATAGAAAAAAATTAACATTGGGAATTAAAAATGAAAAAATTAGTATTAAATAATATGAAAAAAAGTTTTTTGGCATTGAGTGTCGTCTCATTGTTGGCAGGCAGTACCTGTCAGGTGGAGGCAAAAAGTTGTGATATGCGGTCATTTAACATCAAAATTGCTGAAAAAGTTTCAACCAATGAAATTTTAAATCAATTAAGCAATGAGTGTGGATTTTCTGTCATCACCAAAGATAGTTTTGCCAAAGAAAAGCTGGACGAAAAATTGTATGGTATCAATATCAAAAACATGGCATTAGGTGAAATATTTGATACGCTTGTCAGTAGTAAGGGGTTAAATTATGACTATGACAAAAATCTTTTAAAAATATCAGGTTTGCAAACAAAAACATTCAAGATTGATTATGTGACAACAGAGAGAACAGGAGAGAGTAATACTGATGTATCTTTGACAGGTGACAGTAGCGGTGATGAAGGTGCCAGCAGCAGCGGCAGCGGTAGTTCTCTCTCTACCGGTGCTACGATTAGATCAACGGATAAATTCAATTTCTGGGAGACAATGCAAAAAGAGTTAAACGATATTTTAAATGCACCAACTGACAAGTTTAAAGCACCGGCGCCAATTGTGAATAAAGAAGCAGGGCTTGTGACAGTTTCAGGTACTGCCAGTCAGATGAGCCGTATTGAAACATATATTAATTCCCTGATGACACGCCTGCATAAACAGGTGATGATAGATGTGAAAATTTTGTCAGTCAACCTGGATAGTTCAAAACAAACAGGTATCAACTGGGGAGAACTCTATAAACTGCAAAATATGAAAGTAGGTTATGAATCGGTCAATACAGACAATGTCGATACGTATACAGAAGGCACGATTACCGATATTATCAAAAATGGTGTTTATCATGCCAATCTTCTTCGTTTGACCGGCTCGACTTCGGTGACAGATTTAGTGAAGTTTTTAAAATCTCAGGGAGATGTGACATCGATATCCAATCCAAAAGTTGTGACACTGAGCAATCAGCCGGCTGTTTTTTCTTCGGGTGATCAGCTCTATTATAAACTCTCTTCATCCTCTAGACAGTCTGGAGCCAATGCGGCGACTGAAACGTACAATAATGAAGTTGTAAAATCAGTCTTTGCCGGTATTTTACTGGATATTACACCGGAAATTACAGATGATGGAGAAGTCATTTTGAAAATCAATCCATCTATATCTTCTGTCAAGTCTGAAGTGAAAGCAGATGATTCAGGAGTGAGAAGATTACCGCCTGATTTGATGAAGAAACAGATCTCATCAGTGGTAAAACTCAAAGATGGAGAAAAAATTGTGCTGGGTGGTTTGATCTCTTCCAGAGAAGGTAAAGGGAGTTATAAAGTGCCTATTTTAGGCAATATACCACTACTGGGCTATGCATTTAAACAAGATACGACAACTGAAATTAGAGAAGAGTTGGTAATTATTATCACACCGCATATTATCACACCCTCTAACAGAAGCCAAAACAAACACCTGTCTCTAAAAGATTTAGGGTATCAGGGTATTAAATAAAGTCATAAGAGGAGAGAGAGATGGAGAGTATTAGTTCACAGGTTGCCATGCAGGAAAAAGAGCATATTTTAGATGATAAAAGTTTTATTTTAAAATTTGTTTTTTTGATGATGATGATTATCGCTTTGGCATCATATGTTATATTTCAGGGATTTGTGACAGTTGATAAACTCTCTTTGCCATTTACAGAAAATAGCTTTTCTGCCCTGAAGCTGGAAAGTATTGAAAAAAATTTAAATGGCAACAATGTTGATTTGACATTATCAGAAAATGATTTTGATGGTTTGGAAGAGTTGGATTTAAGTGATATTGAGATTATGGATGCAGAAAACAAAATGGCCAATACTGTACAAAAGAGTGAAGCCACCGAGGGTGTAATAACAGCTAAACCACAGGAAATCCATAAGAAAAAGGTTTTTATATCCAGTCAAAATGTAGGATCACTTTCTTTTATCAAAAAGAAATTTTATGCCACAAACAATATCTCTTTTTCTCTCCTTTTATCAGAAAAATTTTTAGAAAAAAGAGCGTATAAAAAAGCACTGAAATGGGCATTGATTTCGAATGAAATAGATGCCAACAATGCACAAAGCTGGATATTATTTGCAAAAGCAAAAGTAAAACTGGGCAAAAAAAATGACGCAATCAATGCCTTAAATGCCTATTTGAAAAATAATAATTCCCTTCAGGTAAAAAAGATTTTGGACGATATAAAGAAAACAGTATAAGAATGGAAAAAAGAAATGGTAAATAAACGATCACTCAGTTTAATAGATTTTTTACACAGTAATAAAATTATTACACAGGAAGTTGCTGCAGCGATTGAAGAAGAGTATGAAGACACTGGTGATGATCTGGGATCATTGTTGTTAAAAAACAAGATTGTTACAACTGATACATTGACTCTGTTGCTGATAGAAGCTTTTAAAAACGGTGTATTGCTGCTTGAAGATATTTATAAAGAGTTTTCTTTAGATATAGATGATTTTATCCAAAAATTTGCAACAGCTACCAGTACAGAAATGGTAGATTTATATGCAGAAGAAGTCAATTATGCGCTGGGTGCCAAAACGGGCTATGACAAGTTAAATAAACTGCATATTTTGCCATATAAAGAAGATGATTTAAATATTTATGTAGCAGTAAAAGATCCATTTAATATTGCTTTACAGGATCAGTTGCAGCGGCTGTTTAGAAATAAACTGATTAAAATCCAAATTGCCAATCCGGATCAGATAGAAAAACACCTTCACAATATCGAGATATCGGAATCTGTTAAAGATTTGATAGCAGAGATCAGACAGGAATTTAAAGGTGCAGATGAGAGCAATGAAAGCTCTGGTATCTTAAAATTGATTGAATTGATTTTAAAAACAGCCATTATTGGTGGTGGTTCAGATGTGCATATTGAGCCGACTGAAACAAGTTGTATTGTCCGTTGCAGAATTGATGGAATGCTCAAAGAGATATTTGTATTTGACAAAGATATTTTTCCACCACTCAGTTCCCGTATCAAATTATTGGCCAATCTGGATATTGCGGAGAAAAGAAAACCGCAGGATGGACGTTTTTCTGCCAAAGTAATGGAAAAACCTTATGATTTTCGTATGTCAACACTGCCTATCATGACAGGAGAGTCTATCGTTCTAAGAATCCTGGATAAATCTAAAGTCATGATTAAACTTGAAGATTTGGGTATGCATCCTGAAAATTTTAAAAAATTTCGTGAAGCCATGGATGCACCGTATGGTATTATCTTTGTAACAGGTCCTACAGGTTCTGGTAAATCAACGACACTCTATGCCGGTATGAATGCCATTAAAAGTGTCAAAAGAAAAATGATCACGGTAGAAGATCCTGTGGAATATCAGATGGCACTCTTGCAGCAGGTACAAGTCAATGTCAAAGCAAATCTCACATTTGCTTCAGCGCTAAAATCTATATTGAGACAAGATCCGGATATTATCATGATAGGTGAGGTACGGGATCAGGAGACACTGAAAATTGCGGTAGAGGCATCACTCACGGGGCACTTGGT
>JANTGR010000086.1 GCA_024762875.1 Sulfurospirillum sp. | reverse complement strand
TGATAGCTACGCACCAGTGTCACCGGTGTGATTTTGCAATGTAAATAATCGGGTTGTTTTCAAACCACTCTTCATAGGCATTGGTTGATGGTTTAAAAAAATGAGGGTCAAGACTTCACTTTTAACTTTTTAAACCTACACCATATCATGATATGCCAACACCTTCATCACCCTACGATAAACTAGGCAGAATGATCAGCCAATCCACCAGAGCAGCCAAAAACAATCTCAAAAGGCTATCATGATGAGAAAACCTCTAAAAAAAATCAGCGATTTTCCAATGTTTTTTATAAGCGATGTAACCTATCACCATGGCGATAACCAGCGTGACCACAAAAAGAAACGCACTATTCATTTCTCATATCCTCCATCTCTTTTTTTATACTGTTTAATTCAAAGTAATTGACAACAATACCCATACTAAAAAAACCAAATAATACAAACAGCATGATTTGAAATATACTATGCTGCGTAATAGCATAACTGCCACTTCCTCCAACAGCAGCCAATAATATAATCATCTTCTTATAGATGATTTCTGCCATTTTAGAGAGTAAATCTATTTTGTCTTTGGTATCCATTTTTTGATTATAGCTAAAAATTTTAAAATCTACACTACCTCCATCACCATCCAAACAGATATAAATAACGATACTGGTCTCTTGGAAACCATGAATATAAATATCGCCTATGTCGCCGCCAATAAACCCGATATCCTCCAAAAAGGATGTAACAACACCTACTTCTACTATGACGGAGAGAATAACTGCTATCTAAAAATGAGGGTCAAAACTTAATTCTTAACTTTTTTAGGTACTAAGCCTTGAGGGTTGTCTAGTTTTTAGGGGACATTCCATATAGTCTTAAATTTGACAGCTTCTTGTCTTCTGAAACCCTATACGACAACGAAGCCAAAGTGGCCATTTATAGAGACTTTCTACCAACTGCTTGGTAAAATAGCCTACTATCCCATAGATACGTATCCACTTCAAGTCAATGATGGCATACCGCCCACCCAAAGCAATTGCCAGTCCTTTGATAGATATTTTTGCCTCTTTGGGACTCTTGCCTTCTAAAAGACACCGAATATTCTCTGCTGCACATTGTCCGCTTTTGATAGCTACCTGCGCGGTATCAGGTATCAGTTTGCCTCTGCCATCTCGTATCTCTGCCACATCTCCTATGGCAAAAATTTCCGGATGATCAGGGAGCTGCAAATATTTATTTACGATAATTTGTCCCAGTTTATTGGTATCAAGATGCAAATTGGCTATCAATGGCGAAGCCATAATCCCACCCGTAAAGATCATAAAATCAAAATCCAGTTTTTTTCCTCCTTCCAAACAGGCACAATGCGGCTCTACACTCTCTATATGTGCTCCTTTATGTATAATGACACCAAGATCATTCAAGCGTTCTTCTGCCTTGGCCATTATCTTGGTATGCATTCCCTTGAGCACACTATGACCACCGGCTATGAGATGAATCTGTAAAGTGGCACATGCCAGGGTATTGCTTTTATAGTAACGGTTAAAATAGTGCTGCATCTGGGCGGCAATCTCAACACCAGACAAGCCTGCCCCACCGATAACAACACTGTAGTGTTCCTTGGCATGTTTGTCATTTTCCAATCTCAAAAAAAGTTCATTTTCAAAAAACTGTTTCATCCGAAAAGCGCCCGTGAGACTTTTGACTCCATGACTACAGCTTCTAAGCCCCTCTATAGAAGAGATAAAACGTGTCACACTGCCGGCAGCAATAATGAGAAAATCATATACCAGTTCGTGTCTGTCATGATAATAAATCTTCCCCTCATCAACCTCAATTGAATCGACTTTTGCATGTAAAAACGTCACGTGTTCACCATAACTGCTGCACAAAGTGTGCAGGTTGACAAAACTTTGATCAAAAGGGAGCGTTCCCGCGACCAGTTCATACCCTTCTGTCTGCAAAAAATGATAAGGGTGCTGATCAATAAGTGTTATACTGATATCTTTTCTACCGGCCAGTCTGCGAAGTGTGCTTACACCGCCATAACCACCTCCGATAATCACAATCTTTTTCATAACAGCCTCTTGATATTTTTACACCTATACTACACAAAATACGTGTAGTCTCTATGTAGGCACTATCAGATTATGCTCTCATAACAGCGCTGCTTCTTTATTTTCATACTGTTCTTTGAGTAAAAAATTTTCAGCGTAACGTATATATGCTTTACGATTTTGTAAAAAATCTATGATCTTTTTATCCAGTTCATTGTTTCGTGCCATCTCCTGCAGGATGTGAAATGTCTCTTCGATACTTTTAGGATGTTTGTACGGTCTATCATGTGCTGTCAGGGCTTCAAATATATCTACAATCGCCATCAGCCTGCCTTCAAACGATATCTCCTCAGCTTTGAGACCCAGTGGATATCCTTTGCCATTCATCTTTTCATGGTGTGCAGATGCAATCTCTTTGACACGGGAATATTTTTTGGGGAAGGTAAGCATATCCAGCATCTTGTTTGATACCTGGGCATGTTCATTGATTTTGGCACGTTCTTCATCCGTCAGCGTCCCTTTGATGATGCAGAGATTGTGTACTTCATCTTCACTTAACAATACCATTGATTCACCATCAAGTTGAAATGACTTGGCAGCGATATCTTTGATTTTTTGGATATCTTCTTCTCGCATATACCCTTCGGCTGCATTAGACTTTTGGATAAATAAAAAATCATTTTCAAGTGCCTCTATCTGCTTGTTATACGCTTCTTCCACTTCTTTGACTTCTCTTTTTTTCCGTCTGGAAAGCAAGTCCAGTTTTTCTTCTAACATCTGCACTTTCAAAGCACTCTTCACATAGTCAAATCGTGTTTTTATCTCCGCAATGCGGTCATATATGGTTTCCAACTTAGTTGCTTTATCCAGGATATATTCAGGTGTGGATATCTTACCCACATCATGCATCCAGGCTGCCAGTTCCAACTCTTTTAACTCTTCATCAGAATAGTGAATATCATGAAAATAGATATCATCTTTATTGATTTCCTCAGAGACGATTTTCATCAGCTCTGCAACGCGTTCGATATGTCCGTATCCATAGGGGGATTTGGCACTTAATGCCACAGAAATACTTTCCAAAAAGGAGAGCAATAGACTTTCCAAGTCATCTATGAGACGGTTTTTGGTGATAGCACTTGCCGCCCAGTTGGTATAAGTCGTTGTCATTGTGATATCATTTTGGGTATATCCGACTAGTTTGTCAGCCCTTTTTTTATTAATTAATTGGGCTACACCGACCACTTCACCCTCTTGATCAATCATCGGAATCATCAACATTGACTGCGTATGATAATTGTTTGCTTTATCAAACTTTTTGACCCCCTCAAAACAGATACCATCTAAATTATACGTATAGACATCTGGGATATTGATGACTTTTTTGTTCAATGCACAGATCGCTGAAACATTTTCGCTGTTTGCTTTGCCATCCAGTGTCAGAGCGATGGTTGGGAAATTGGGGTTGGTGACAGCGATATTGAGTTGTTTGTTTATCAGGGATTTAAAGTGCAGTTTGTCCCCCTCTTTGAGATAAATCGTCCCGCCTTCAGAGTTCGTATAAGCAATTGCTTCTTTTAAGATCATCTCCAAAATCTTACTTAAATCTTTTTCCTGTGACAGTGCCGTACTAATTTGCATTACGCTTTGGTTGATATCAATATTTTTGTCACAGTGTTTTAGATATTCATTATCCTTCAATACCCGGCTTTTGCCACTTAAGAGTTGATAAGCCTGCAATTCTTTGACGACTTCATCATACAAATTCGGCTTGATATGCGTGATATAGATATCCACATCTTTTCGTCTGAGTTTCTGCAACTCCTGCGCTAACAATCTGGGTGTTAAATGTTTACTCTCATAGGCCAGTTGCTCAAAACGTGAAGGAAAAGAGACATCAATGATAAGCGAATCAATATCAAAATTCAAATCTATCACTTCCCATATATTTTCAGTGGTATAGGTGTCTGTCGCATAAAGGGCTGAAAAAGTTGGTTTTTTGATGATATATCCACAAGTGGCAACAGTATGACTGACAGGGATAGGTGTCAGTGTCACATTCTCAAAAACATACGCATTAAAGAGTTCAAGTTCTACAAAAACAATAGCTCTGTCAGTGGAACGTTGCAGTGTCAATTCCTCAAAATCCGGCCATATTTCCCAGTTGAAGATATGTTCACGCAAGGCTTTTATCGTCTCTTTTAGTCCATATACATGGAGTGATTTTTTGCGATCCTGATAATAGTTGTCTATGAAAAATGCAATATCTACGATGTGATCCATATGAGAATGTGTTAAAAATAGATGATCAATCAATGAAGCATCATCTCCCAGTCCCTCCATGATATTACCGGCATCAATCACGATATCATCTGCAACCTGCAGGCAGGATGTAGCCTGGTGACGATTTTTATTGCCGCCTACGCCTAAAAATTTGATATCATTTTTCAACATGTTTAAATACCCCGTTTCCCAAAGTTATACCCTCTTTTAAAAATTTTTTACATCTATCATGATAGAGCCTAAACAATCTATCATGATAACTCTCCTGCAATATTGCAAAAAGTTCTTTTGCTTCTTCATACCGGGCTGCTTTATAATGCTCTAATGCCCGAATGTAGAGCGTCTCTCTAATCATCTCTTTTTGATCAAAACTCCCAAAACCCAATACCATATAGAGCTTGACTGCTTTCTTTTTTCCTTTCACCTGTACACTGTCAACTTCCCGGATCTTATAACGCTGCTGCAGCCTGTTTTTGGTATCTTCACTTATCATGATAGATACACCATAACTTTTACACAATCCTTCTATGCGTGATCCGAGATTGACTGTATCACCTATGATAGTATAATCACTTCGATTATCTGAACCCATTTCACCCACTACCACTGCACCCGTATGGATACCGATGCCAATCCTGATTTGTGGCAAAGCATCCTGTTTTAATGCCTGATTTAAAACTGCCAGTGCTTCTAGCTGCCTAAGTGCCGAGATGAGCGCTTTGTCTGCATGATCTGCAACCTGCAGCGGTGCATTCCAATATGCCATAATGGCATCACCAATGTATTTGTCAATAGTCCCTTCATTTTTGATGATAATCTCACTCATAGGAGACATATAACTGTTGAGATAATCGATCAAAGCATGTGCACTGGAAAAACCTTCAGAGATACTGGTAAAATCTCTGACATCAGAGAAAAATACCGTTACCTCTTTCTCGTCTGCTTCAAAATCGACATTTCCCGACTTTATTAAAGTTTCAGCAACTGCCGGAGAGACTTTTTTGGCAAATTTACCCAATATTCTCTCTTTTTGTGATGACTGGTAAAAAAGGTTGCTAAAAAAGAGTGCCCCTATTGTCACCAGCATACTCAAAGTCGGATAGATGATATTGAGTACGATGCCGTACTCAAACATCAAATTATAAAGCAGAAGATGAAATGCTCCCAAAAAACTTAAAGATAAAAGCAGCAGCATCCAGGGAGAAGAAAAAGAGAGTAAGACACCAATCATCAATGTTGAGCCTGCAATCAGCAGGATATTGACACCCACGGCATTGGAGGGTTCTTGCAGAAAGTGTTGGTGGAGGATATTGTCCAGGACATTGGCATGGATCTCCACTCCCGGTATTGTCTGATCAAAAGGTATTGCCCGCAAATCAAGCAGACCCGGTGCTGATGTACCAAAGAGTACAATTTTTCCTTCTATATCTTTTTGGGTGACTTTATCCTCATAAATATCCAATGCAGATATATAATGATAATGTTTTTTTGCCCCGGCATAATCTACAAAAATACGTCCATTTTTATCAGTGGGAATATGCAAATCACCAATTTTTAAATAATTAATACCAAGATCATCATATTCTATCGTCACAATCTGCGCACCCAGCGCAACCCGTATCATCTCAAGTGTTAATGATGGATAAATGGTGCCATCCAGCTTAAAAAGCATCGGTACAGAACGCACCACACCATCTGCATCGGGGAACATATTGAAACTGCCGCTTGAGTATGCACTCTCCTGCAGCACTTTGATATTTGCCGTTACCCCTTTGGCGGTAGGGATAAATTCTCCTTTTGGTTTATTTTTTTCGATGAAGAGCGCATTGACATTGGGATAATAATTGGTGAAGTTTTGTTCCATATTGAGTGTATAACCCAGGATGGAAGGAGAGTTGGCAATACTCTGGGCAAATTCCCTGTCATAATCCCTGGCATCTTTGATATCCCATCCCAGGGATGCGGCAACTTTTTTGAGTGAGCTTTCATCTTCTTCTGCAAAAACCATATCAAAACCGATCACGCCTACACCCAGTTTTGTCAATTTGTCCACAATAGCAGCTATTTTATCTCTTCGCCAAGGCCAGTGTCCCAGTTTGGACAAAGATGGCTCATCTACATCAACGATAATGATATCTTGACTTGCCGGTACCTCACCACGAATATTAAAGTACATATCAATGAAATTGTTATTAAATTTTTGGATCGATGGTATATTGGCAGTATAAAGAAAAATAAAGCTCACTGCAATCACCAGTGCAATATAAAAATTAATATATTTAATTTGTTTCAACGTCGATCTTTTTACTAATTTTTTTTTACTTTTTGACGATATAGTCTCTATCTAGTGTGTATATCGGAGAATCTCATGAAACAATTAATACTGCTCTCTTTACTTTTTTTCTCAACTTCTCTTATGGCTGGAATCGGGAAGATCACTGCACTCAAAGGAAACGCCACTATCCAAAGAGAAAATAAAAATATCCAGGCACAGATGCATATGTCAATAGAAGAAAAAGATATCATCAAAACAGGCAATGCAAGCAAACTCCAAATTGTTTTTAAAGACAACACCATCATTTCACTAGGGCAAAAGTCCACTTTCAAGGTAGAATCCTACCTCTTCTCCAACACAAAAGTCAAAGCCAGATTTAACGTCAAAGGACTCTTCAAATCTATCACCGGGAAAATTGGACATATCGCCCCGCAAAACTTCACACTCAAAACCCAAAATGCTACAATTGGTGTACGTGGTACAACCATCATCGGTAACAGTACACCGAAAAAAGACACCATCATCTGCAGTTCCGGGAAAATCATCGTCAATTCTATCATGGGTATGACCACTGTCAATATGGGAGAGCAGACGATCATTAGATCAGGGAAAAAACCTACACAGGCTGTTAGCATACAAAAAGCGGTGATCCACCAAACAGAAAAGAAGATTGAACTCTCGCACAAAGAGAAAATCACACAGCGTGAGGCTGTGATAAAAGAAACCATACAGAGACATATAGTAAATCCCAAAAAAGAAGTCAATGACATCAAAGACAGCTGGGGTGAATGGGACAGCAGTGATGAGATAGCCAAAAGTATCGATAAAGCACCCATCATCACCACACCAAAAGATCGAACAGATTTACAAAGGCTGCGTGAACTGGTAGGAACCAAGTCACCCAGTTATCATGGTAAAGTATCAGGATATGTCAATCATGTCCAGAACCAGATCACAGATGGATCTATTAATCTAGCCGTTGATTTGGGACAGGGAAAAGTCAATGGAGATATCGGTTTTAAAGCAGACAATGCAAACTGGAATGCCAAGATCCAGCATGGTTCTATTGATCAAAACGGTGCACTGGACTTTGGTATCAGTAACAATGCAAATTTGCATGGTCAAGGTGACGGTATGCTCAGCGGAGAACATCTCGAACATGCCAACGGTACATTTTCCATACAAAACCAGACAAATAAGCACAATGCCTACGGTATATTTAAAGCAGGAAGACAAAAATGAAATTTCTTATACACACTCTTTTGACTCTCTCTATCATGATACTCCTCACCGCTTGTGGCTCAACTACAGCCGGTGAGAGTCCAAATGATACTACAAC
>JANTGR010000085.1 GCA_024762875.1 Sulfurospirillum sp. | reverse complement strand
TTTCCTCTTTTAACAACATATACGCATCGATCATTTCTCCACGGGTAGCAGGTATGAGATGGGGTACAAAGTTGACGTCAAATGTCTTGCCGCTTTGCTTGAAGAGCTTTTCAGTTATCTCGGGTTGATGGCGGTGCATAAGGGGATTGTAGGCAAAAATATTTTCATTGATCGAGACATAGTGTGTGTTGGCAGTACATTTTTTTCCAGCACCGGATACCCCGCTTTTTGCATCGATGAAGATGGGAAAATTTTCATCGATATAAGATGTAAAAGGAAGCAGTGCCAGCAAAGATGCAGTCGGATAGCAGCCGGGATTTGCTACCAATGAGGTTTGCCCAATCTCTTTGCGATATAATTCGGGCAGACCATACACAGCCTCTTTGATATGTGCTTTATCATCGTGTTGACAGTAATATTTTTCGTAGGTTTCCAGTTCCAGACGATAATCAGCTGAAAGATCTACCACTTTGACACCCAGATCCAGAAGTTCTTTGGCAAAGCCCATTGAAGCTTTATGCGGTAGCGCCAAAAATGCGAGTTGTGCCTTTTGCGCAATGGCTGCAGCATCTGCTTTTTGGATATCACCTGTATACACATCCTGCAAAGAAGGGTGTAATTCGCTGAGGGTTATACCCCCTTCACTGGTAGCGATATAATTGATATGAAACTGCGGATGATTGATCAAAATTTTAAGGAGTTCCAAACCGGTAAAACCGCTGGCTCCTACGATGGCAACATTTATCATGACAGGGGTCCTTAAAATTGTATCTCTTGGTAGGAGATTGAGAGTATCTCATACTCTTTTTCACCGCCTGGAAGATTGATGGTGACTTCATCACCTTCTTCTTTACCCATGAGCTGGCGGGCAAGAGGGGAGAGTGTTGAGATCAGCGCTTTGTCGGGATTACTTTCATAAGTCCCTACTATGGTATAACTTTTTTCTGATTCATCATCAAGATCCAGCAGGGTCACAGTAGAGCCAAAACGCACTTTATCATGTGTAAAGAGGCTGGGATCAACTTCCTGTACATTATCATACAACTCTGCCAGTTCAGCCATACGTTTTTCAATGTAACGCAATTGTTCGCGCGCTGCATGATATTCTGCATTTTCTTTTAAATCCCCGTGGCTTCTTGCGATATCGATTTCTTCAACAGTTTTAGGGCGCTGTACCATTTTCAAATCATGTAATTCATCACCCAGTTTACGATATCCGTGTTGTGTAATAGGCTGTTTATTCATCTGCTTTTCCTCGTTCTTTATCTTTATTATAACAAATTTATGAGATTTTTTGTACTCCCTGTACCCAGGATCTTTTTCAGTAGGATGGCATGGGCGTTAAATAGGGCATGATCCTTGTCATGATAGGCTTGCAGGAGATTTTCTTTATTTGCATTTTCCTGAAAAAATTCCTGATGCAAAGGTTCTTTTCCTGCAAAATGAAGAATCAGATTTGCCAATCCCGCATAAGGGAGTTTGACAAAAAATCTGGCAATCTTATAGTCAATATTTTTGGTTTTGTATGCCAAAACAAAAGGTGTACCGATGATAGCTGCTTCCAGGGTGGCAGTACCAGAACAGATAAAAGCAAAATCACTTTGTGAAAGTGTTTCCTGCATCTGGTATGAAATCGTAAAAGCGCTGAGATCACCATAAAGGTTTTCGAGATTTTTACCTTTTAAAAATGGCGGAACGATGAGTACCTTCTTTTCTGTTATTTCTCGGCTGATTTCTCTAAATAGCGGCATAAGACGGGTGATTTCACCTTTACGGCTGCCTGGCATAAAAGCGATTTGTCCATACGTTTTGTCAGGGTCCTTTTGTACTTTTATTTCATCCAAAAGCGGATTTCCCACATAGATGGATTTATTGTAAAATTGATCTTCAAAAGGGAATATAGAAGCCAGTTGATCACAGTAGCGTTCGACTGTTTTGACACGTTTCTTTTTCCATGCCCAGACTTTTGGCAGGATATAATAAGTGATTTTTTTATCCGGATAGGCTTTTTTAATCGCTTTTGCCAAAGGAAGATTGAAAGAAGGAGCATCGATGAGGAGTACACTGTCTGCATCTTTTGCAAGCTTTACCATCTCTTTGATGGCTTTTTGGGCTTTTTTTATCTTGGGCAGGACATCCCAAAATCCCATCACAGAAAAGTCAGATGAACGTACAATGGGAGTGCCAAAGCGTTCATCAAAAATACCAGAGATTCTATAATGGCTGCTTGCCAATAGGGGTTCCAGATGCAGGTTGGCCGAAGGTTCAAGAGCCGAGATAAGTAATTTTGTTTTTAACATGCTTGTAGTATATCATTTTTTTATCTACAAAAAGATAGAATGCCGTTATAAATAAATGAATAAAAGGTGAAAAATGAGCGTAGAACAGGAACTTTTAACACGTAGTGGTTCACAATGTGAACTTTGTGGATCTAAAGAAGATTTATCCGTATATGAGGTGGCACCATCAGATGGTAGTGCGGCACAATCAATCCTGGTCTGTGGAACCTGTAAAGAACAAATCGAAGATGCTTCAAAGATGGATGAGAGTCATTGGCACTGTCTCAATGACAGTATGTGGAGTGAACATTCAGCTGTCAAAGTGGTAACATACAGACTGTTAAAACAGTTGGGCAGTCAGGATCTGCTTGATATGATGTACCTGGAAGAAGATGAAATGGCATGGGCTGAGGCAGGAATAGCAAGCGAAGACGAAAATCAGGCACCAACACTCGACAGCAATGGCGCAAAACTGGAAGCAGGAGATACGGTTACCATTATCAAAGACCTTGAGGTCAAAGGTGCGGGCTTTACAGCAAAAAGAGGAACTGCCGTACGTAATATCGCATTGACAAACAATCCTGAGCAGATAGAAGGTCGTGTCAATGGCACACGTATCGTCCTGCTTACAAAATTTTTAAAGAAACAGTAATATTGCTAAGAGAGAGGATGTCAGCAGCACGTTATCCGGACAATTTTGATGAATTAAAAGCAGAAGTCAAATCGGCTGGCCTGCTCAATCGTGTACCCCTGCGTGGAAGTGTAGAGATGGCAGCAGTCGTTGTATCGCTGCTGGTGGCTTATGCAACGATGCCTATGTGGAATCCGTTTCTTTTGGGACTTTTTATGACTCTGGTGTTTACCCGTGCGGTATTTGTTTCTCATGATATCCTGCATCTACAGTATTTTAAAGATAAAAAACTCTCTTTTAGACTCTCTTATCTCTATTCCGCCATTATCCTCAGCAACTCTTCATCCTGGTGGGATTTTAAACACAATGTCAATCACCACACCTGGTGTAATGTTGTTGAAAAAGATGAAGATATACGCGCCCTTGATGGTGCCTTTACTCCCAACAATAAAGGCAACAGTCCTTTTATCAAAAAATATAAACATATCATCTTCTGGGGTGCGATGTTTTTTATGTATCCGGCATTTATTGCACAGTCTTATAAATTTGTTCTGAAAAGAAAACTGTATGGTGAATTTGCCTTGATGATGCTTCACTGGCCGATCATATGGGGTCCGATATTTTATACTTTGCCTTTTTCATCAGCCATCACTGTTTTTATGACACTCTATATCACACTCTCGGCGTGGCTTGCTTTTGGTTTTATTACCAATCATCTGGGATGTGAGGTATTTGATTTGGAAGAGGGCAGAGAACTTTCCTGGATGGAGATGCAGATGCGTGGCAGCAGATCACTCAAAGGCGGGAAATTTATTCACTGGTTTTATGGAGGATTGAACACGCAGATAGAACATCATCTTTTTCCAAAAGCACCGAGATTTAACCTCTTAAAAGTACAAAAACTAACACGTGATTTTGCAAAAAAACACAATATGCACTATTTTGAGACAACACCTTTTGAAGCATATGCGCAGATCAATCAGGCACTGAAAGCATATTAATTCTATCATGGTAAAACTATTGCATTTTATAGCATAAAATATGCAATAATCTTTCTACACAAAGACTACACAGATTCCCTATATGATTTTGTTATTTTACCAGAGGAGAGAAGCAATGGTTTTAGGTTACAAAACATCTATCATGATAGGGATGGGACTAGGATTGCTATTGTTTGGTGGGTGTGGAAGCGGTGCATCTGATACAACAGCGTCAGATGGTACTACACAACAAAATACCAATGAAAATAACAACACGGATAATAATGATTCAGATCCTGTCATCGCCGGTTATTCCACAGGAAATGGTGTACTGATTGAGACTAGAAGCAATGGTACAAAAAGAACATGGGTCAATACACAGGGCACAGAGTGTCTGATATACCGCATTGCCCAGCATCCTGGTACTACGATACTAGAAGGTGGAACAGCACATTGTCAAAGCTTGGCAACGCAAAACTATGCGGGTATCAATACGTGGCGCATGCCAAATGAAGAAGAAGCAGTCTATTTGATGGCACATGCCAATGAAGGCGTAACACGGCTCATTTACCCCGATGACAATCCAAATTGCCAGTTTATGGCTACTACAAGTAGTGTAGCAGGGAATGAGGGTAGATTTGTTTATACAACAAATAATCCTAACAATGGTGCATTTAATAATTTTGATGTCGAAGGAAAAGTAAGAACAACAGCCGGTATCCGATGCGTAGCAGATCAATAAGCCTGTAATCAAACCATTATTTTTCTTTGCTATACTTCCTCTATGAAAAAGATATTGATAACAAATGATGACGGATTTGATAGTGAAGGGCTTGTGGCACTGGTAGAAGCGGTACAGGATTTGGCAGAAGTGATTGTTGTGGCGCCGACTATCGAAAAGTCGGCTTCCGGCCATAGTTTGACACTGACGCATCCTTTGCGTTTTGTGGAGTTGGAAAAAAACTTTTATAAACTGGATGACGGCACACCGACTGACTGTATATATCTCGCACTCAATGCCCTTTTTAAAGATGATGAGAAACCGGATTTGGTACTCAGCGGTATCAATCTGGGTGCAAATCTGGGTGAAGATATCACCTACAGCGGTACAGTGGCCGGTGCGATGGAAGGGGTCATTCATGGTGTGCCTTCTATCGCCATCTCCCAAGTCTATAGTGGAGGCAAACATACGCTGTATGAAAAAGGCTTTACTGTAGCACAAAAAGTTGTTCGCGATCTGACGATGAAAATTTTTGAAGGTTCTTTCCCACTTGGTGAACGAAAGCTGATCAATGTGAATATCCCGCCAATCACTGAAGAAGCATACCAGGGTGTGAAAATCACCAAAGCAGGATACCGTATATATGGCAATGAAGCCCATATGCATAAAAACCCGCGTGGTGAAGAGTACTACTGGATGGGGCTGCATAAACTAGAGTGGAAACCCAGCCTGGATGGACAGATGTGTGATTTGGAAGCGATAGCAGCGGGCTTTGTCTCTGTGACGCCGATACATTTGGATATGACATCCCACAGCGATATAAGGCATCTGGAAAACTGGTTATGAGATATGCCCGTTCCCGTCTTCTGTTTGGAGATGATTTTGATAAGCTGCAAGGTGCAAAAGTATTACTTTTGGGTGTTGGCGGGGTAGGTGGAATCTGTCTGGATTGTCTATTTCGCTCCGGTATCAGTGATATTACCATTGTGGATTTTGATATATTTGAAGAAAGCAATCAAAACCGTCAGTTAGGCTCACAAGCAGTGGGGGAAGTCAAGGTGGAGTATTTTAAGAAGTGTTATCCTTCTATTACTGCTATCAATGAAAAGATAACGCCGCAATGGTGTGAAACATTTGACTTTTCACCTTATGATCTGGTGATTGATGCGATTGATGATATACCGGCAAAAGTAGCCCTGGCACATCACGCCTCCAACAAGATGATAGCTTCTATGGGCGGCGCCAAGCGGCTGGATCCTACAAAGATAGAGATAGCTTCTATCTGGAAGACACATGGAGATGCACTGGCAAAGAAGTTTCGATATGAGCTTAAAAAGAGTGGATTTAAAGGAAAATTTGAAGTTGTTTTTTCTGCAGAAGAGCCTCACTGTACGCACCTGGGTTCTTTTATGGGTGTGACGGGGACGTTTGGTCTGACACTCTGTTCTCTGGCGATAGATAAATTGCGCATATGATCTTTCTCTTTCTTATCATGATAGTTTCTTTCCTGGAGGCAGGAACCCTGCATCAGCACAGGATAGAGCCGCCGTCAGTTGTAGATGGAAACTATATGAAGATAAGAATATTAGACTCCAAGCGTGTGGATATTGATGAGATTGATGGGGTTAAATTTGCTGAAATATCGGATATCGCCTATGATAAAAAGAGAGATATTCTCTATGCGCTCAGTGACAAAGCCCGTCTTTTCAAACTACGTATCGTGATCAAGCATCACAAAATCAGCGCTTTGCATGCTATTTCAGGAGTGAAACTGAGAAACATAGGGGATAAAAAACTGTTAAAGCCTTATCGCGATTCAGAGGGGATGGCACTGCAAACAGTAGATGATAAAACAAGGGTATTGATCTCTTTTGAACAAAAACCCAGAGTGACACAGTATGATGAGAGCCTGCATGCTCTTAGGAGTGTCCCTTTGCCACATATGTTAAGAGATATCAGGCACTATCAGGGTAAAAACAAAGCCCTGGAATCTCTCACTTATGATGCATCTGTCGGCATCATTACTGCGGCAGAATTTCCACTTCGGGGAGAGAGAAAAGGTTATCATGCACTCTATGACAGTAGAGGTAAGCTCTGTACTATCAAGCGTATCGACCCGGGCAATGCTATCACAGAGCTGGAGATGATGCCTGATGGAAAGCTGCTTGTTTTAGAGAGAAAATTTGTACTGACGCATTTTGCTTTTGAGACAACATTGGTAAAAGTGGATATAGATGATAGAAAAGGGGGCATCTGCAAAAGTGAAGTTTTATCATGGATGAGTACACAAAGAGGATGGAATATTGATAACTTCGAAGGGCTGACGCATTATAAGGATAATCTTTATATCATGATAAGTGATGACAATAACAACCGTTTAGAAAAAACTATTTTAACATTATTTGAAATAAAGGACTAAAAAATGAAAAATATTATCATTTGTATGACTATCATGATAAGCACACTCTCAGCTGTTGATCTGCGTATCGCAAGAGGAAGTTATGATACTGATATGGCTATCAAATCATTTATGCAACATAACACTACCAATGATATCACCGTTTTTTCCTTAAATGAACCACATAAGATTATTTCTCAGAGTGCATGGTTTTATTATGCCAATGCGGCACTTTATACCTCTAACAGCAAACGTCAAACAACAGAATTTGCCAATTTTGCCGCTTCTTATACATTTCCTCTGGTAGGTTCTGTAAATGATATGACAAACGCTTTTATTGATATGGTGAGTGTAGATGGAGACTATAAAGCAGTGGGTTTTGATATCAATTTTGGGTTGGGATATGATCTGTTGCGCAAAGGTAGAAGCTATCTGGGTATAGCGCTCAATACCGGTGCTACACTACCGACGATCAATGCCGAAAATCTCACATCAAAAGCAGACTTGGTTTATGATCTGATGGAAAGTTGGGATCTGGATATGCGCACCTATAAGATCGGACCATCTATCAAAGCAAACCTGGCGCTCTATGAGAGCGTTAATCTTTACGGCAGTATAGGGCTGGGCTTTCAAAAAGCACGGGTTAAAAGTGGGCTTTTTAAATCAAGTATCGATGTCAATGGTGATTATAGTGCGCTGGATGTAGGTGTACGCTATCAGCCAAAAGGGCTGTGGTCGCTGCCAAAAAATATCTACTTTCTGATTGGTCACAGTATGAAACGGTGGAATGTAGATAGTGCCACTGTCAATTTGTATAACTTTTTTCAAGCAGATGTTTTCAGGCCTTTTACAACGCAGTTAAAAAGTCACGAGACCTATATAGGTGCAGGATATCAGTTTTAAGCCGCAATCGGTTACTTTCACGGATTCTGCAGCAAAAAAAGGAGAAAAAAAGGATAAATAAAACTATTTTAACTTAAAAAATAAAAATTTACTTTTAGTAACAATAATTAAGAATAAATAAAGAAA
>JANTGR010000084.1 GCA_024762875.1 Sulfurospirillum sp. | reverse complement strand
TTTTAATAATTAATTCTTATAGTTATTTACACAAAATTTACACTTCACTTGCTATACTTCCATCACAATTTATTATAAAGGAGAGTATATGAAGTTTTCAAAAAGTGTATTGATAGCTGCTGTGAGTTTCAGTGTAGCAGCCTCTGCCACACTCTTAAATGCAGCCGATATCAAAAGTGCTGTCGAAGTGCCTGACGCAACAAAAATCTTGAAAAAAGATGCTTTAAAGCCTGCCAAGGTGCATAAAATGCCTGCCAACTGTATCAGTAGTGATAAGAAGGTGATCGCGATCGGGGAGTATATCTTTCATAATCTTAATGGTAAAAAAGCAAAGAAAAAACCACCTCAAGGACTTTCAAAAACACAAATGAAGCCGGGTAAAACATACAAACCGGGTGATAAAATCCCACCTAAACAGTATGGTAACTGTGTGGCATGCCACAATATAGAAGGTGCCGTAGGCGCTGGTAATATCGGACCGGATTTACATCACTATAAAGAGCATTTTATAGATACAAAAGCCAGAAACTATCAATATGTTTATCAGCAAATAGCAGATTCAAGAATCCACAATAAAGACTCCAGGATGACAATCAATCTTACTACTGGGCTTTTTACGCCTGAAGAAGTATGTGCTATCGCATCATATGTTGTCAGTGAAAAAAAATAAAAAGGAAGAAAAAGAGATGAAAAGAAGAAATTTTTTAAAAGGGGTGGCAGCTGCTGCACCACTAGCAGTTATGAGTGCACCAATGGTATTAAATGCAAAAGATGCCAAACCAAAGGGTGCCAATGCGATGGATTATAAAACAGCAACCGATACTATTACCGGCGGCAAAGGGGCGAAAGATTCTGCCAAAGTCAAATTGACGGTACCGGAAATAGCAGAAAATGGTGCAGTTGTACCTGTAAAAGTTGAAGTTGATCATCCAATGGAAGAGGGAAATTTTGTCAAATCCATTCATGTAATTGCCAGCAAAAATACAAATGTGCGATGTGCCGACGTTATGTTGACACCGGCCAATGGCAAAGGCTATTTTGCGACAAGAGTCAAATTGGGTAAAAGTCAGGATGTGGTTGCACTGGTAGGGTTAAGTGACGGTTCATACATAAAAACCCAAAAACCGGTTAAAGTAACTATCGGCGGATGTGGTTGATACGAAGCTTTCAATAAAGTTATCAACACAGCTTTGATGCATAGGCATCTATTTTGAAAATGACATTTTAAGGAAAAGAAAATGGGAAAAGCACTCGTAAAAGTAAAACCAAAAAAATATAAAGTAGGGGATATCGTTAAAGTAGATTTTATTGCGATTCATCCTATGGCAACCGGTATGAAAAAAGATAAAAAAACAGGAAAAATAATTCCTGCAAAATATATCAATGAAGTTGAATTCTTTTTTAATGATAAATCATTTACAAAGATGGTTATCTGGGAATCAGTCTCTACAAATCCTTACTTCTCAGTCAATATGAAGATAACAGAACCAGGTGTGGTGAAAGTTGCTTATAAAGACAATACCGGAGAAAGTGGAGAAAAAACTAAAAAAATCAAACCTAAAGCATAAGGAGTGATGATGAAAAAAATAGTATTGATAACAGCATTGTCTCTTTCATGGATACAGGCTGCAGATAATTCACAGTTCTCTATGTCAGCGGCAGATAGGGCGATGTACGCTGAAATGCTTGAAAACAACCCGGCAGATATCTTTGTCGCTGAAGGTGGAGAGATCTTTGATGAAGAGATTGGTGAAGCAGCAATGGCCAAGTTTTTAGGTGTCAGTGAAAAAGATTTGTCAAAGTATATTGCAGGTTTCCCGCGTTATGTCAAAGCGTTGGATATGGTTGCCGGACTTGACCAGGTGATGCAGGCGATCTTGGCACAGAAAGGTCAAGAGATACCAAAACTCAAAAGTAAAAAGATGTTCTCTATGTTGGCGTATGTTAAATCCTTGGCAAATGATGAAGCGATCAACATAGATGTAAATGCAGATGAACATATCAAAGCATCTTATGCACTGGGTGAAAAAACGTACAATACACCAAGAGGCGGAAGAGGACTTGCTTGTTTAAGCTGCCACTCCAGTGCGACTGTGGGCATGGCTTTAAGAACACAAATTCTGCCTAATCTGGGTGCTGTTGATGCAGGCGGCACATGGCCGGCTTATCGTATGACAAAATCTTCATTAAGAACATTGCAAAGACGTTTTCAGGGTTGTATGAAAAATGCACTTCAGGCAAAACTGCCTATAGGCTCACCAGAAATGGTAGCACTGGAAGTATATGTAACCAATATGGCAAAGGGAAAAAATATCGCTATCCCTGGTCTTAAAAGATAAGGCAGAGTAATGGATATTAATAGAAGAGACTTTATGCAAATAGCAGCAGCTATGGGATTGTTTGGCTTTGTAGGAGGCAACTCTCTTTTAGCGGCAGATAATGCAAAAGAAAAGCTTTCAAAGATGTCATTTAAGGATATCATGGCAATAGAGCCAAAGGGTAAAGCAACGATTTTGCATATCTGTGACATGCATGCACATATCAAACCTTTGTATTGGAGAGAACCTTCAACATTGATCTCCGCACCCAATCTGGTAGGTACACCTGGGTTTATCTGCGGGGATACTTTTGAAAAATTTTATGGTATTGAGCCCAATACCCTGGATCAATATTTTGATACCTGTTTGAATTTTGAAACACTGGCAAAGAAATTTGGCAAAATGGGCGGGATTTCTCACATGAAAACAATGATTGATCATGTGAAAAAAGAGAGAGGTGAGAAGAATGTACTGCTTTTAGACTCTGGTGATACGTGGCAGGGAACAGCGGTTGCACTTAAAACCAAAGGTGAAGCGATTGTTGATGCACAGAATTATTTGGGTGTAGATGTGATGGTGGGGCACTGGGAATTTACCTATGGAAAAGAGCGGGTTAAAGAACTTATCGGGATGCTAAAGGGTGAATTTATCTCTCAAAATGTGATTGATGATGATCCTTTTTCAGATAATTTTGAAGAACTTGTTTTTCCTCCTTATACGATCAAAGAGATTGGTGGGGCAAAGATAGGGATAATCGGTCAGTCATTTCCATTTACTTCTACGGCAAATCCTAAAAAGTTTACACAGGGATGGAGTTTTGGACTGCGTCATGAAACATTACAGGAATATATCAATGAACTCAGAAATGAGAAAAAAGTTGATGCTGTTGTGGTACTGAGCCATGATGGTTTTTCCGTCGATCAAGAGTTGGCAAAGAAGGTTAAAGGTGTAGATTTTATTTTGAGTGGACATACACATGATCCTTCGCCAAAGCCTATTATTGTGAATGATACCGTCATTTTGATTGCGGGAAGTCACGGAAAGTTTATCAGCCGGCTTGATTTAGAGATCAAAAATAAAAAAGTGGTGGATTACAGTTTTAAACTTATGCCTGTTGCCTCCAATTTGATTCCAGCTGATAAAAAGGGTGATGAGCTTATTGCAAAGTGGTATAAGCCGTATGATAAAGAGTTGCAGGAAGTGTTGGGAGTCACCAAAGGTACACTCTATAAAAGGGATACTTTTTACTCTACTTTTGATGCACTTATCGGTGATGCCATTCAAAATGAGATGAAAAGTGATATCGTTTTTACACCAGGATACAGATGGGGAACGTCACTGCTTCCAGGAGATAAAATTCTCAAAGACAATGTGTATGAGATGACAGCAATCACATATCCTGAAGTATATACTTTTGAACTAAAGGGCGCAAAAATTGCCAAATTGTTGGAAGATATCGCAGATAATGTGTTTAATGAAAATCCACTTTATCAGCAAGGTGGTGATATGAGTCGACTTACTGGTGCATCTTACAGTATCAAAGTAGGGGCAAAGTCCGGTAAACGTATCTCTGATTTGATGATTGGGGGTAAGCCGATTGATTTGAAAAAAACCTATAAAGTCTCTTCCTGGGGCGGCAATCTGCAAAATGCAGGTGAAAATATAGAAGAGAAAAAAATCAGGGCAGTCTATGAGGTGGTCAGTGACTATATTCGTAAACAAAAAGAGGTAGATATCTCTTTAACGTCAAATGTGAAGATTTTGGATTATGGCTGTGGTTGTCCTAAAAAAGGTGCAACCTGTTAAATTTTAAAAGAGGAGAAAGAATGACAAAAATGACAAAGATTGCATTCGCGGCATCAGCTGCTTTATTGCTTACGACACAAGCCCAGGCAGCGTATACACTGAAAAAGAAAATCGGTGCACAAGATACGAAGATTAAGATTTATGGTTTTTCACAGTTAGAAGCCAGAGGTGGTGACGGGGTCATAGGAGATGGTGATGCTGCTGTAAAATTTGGTGCACAAAGAGTACGTTTAGGTGTGAACTATATGGCTGGGCCATTAAGAGGAAAACTCTTTTTAGATTTTAACCAAGACCATGGCAAAAAAGATGAAGCAGGACTTCCAAAGATGATCAAAGATGCATTTGTCTCTTATGTTGTAGATAATACGCTTGCGATTAAAGTGGGTCTCATCAAAATGCCAAATGGTATGGGCTTTACCATTCCTGGATGGAATCTGGATGTTGTAGAACGTGGTTTTGACAAAAAACTAGCTTTTGAAAGAAACACAGGTATCATGCTTTCAGGTCGTGCCATCGGTGGAGAAGCAGGACAAAAAGTGAATGGCTTTGAAATGGGACATGAAAGACCATGGGATGGTTTTGGATATGATATCATGATAGCCAATCAAGCAGGACGAAGTGGTGCTGTAACAGGTGCAAAACCAGGTGCAGAAAACTCGTATGCAGCAAGAGTAATGTATGATGCCGGTGAGATATTTCATACAGAATTATCGTATGCTATCTCAAAAAATGCAGATGGAAAAGGTGGTGATGATTATAAATCTCTCAACTTTGGTATCGATTCTCACTTTGGTCCGGGAAATGCAAAATTTGAGATGTTTAGAGCACAAAATATCAAAGGTGTCTCTGGTTGGGATGAAAATACCTATGCCTTGACTGGTACATACTATACGACAGATACTTTGGAGCTGGCGGTGAAACATATCCAAGGTACGTCTACAAAAAGTGGTGATGACACATCCCTGGGCAATACCTATGTGGGCTTTAACTATTATATCGCACCGTATGACAATAAAATGAAGCGTAGTGCCAAAAGAAAAAGAAATGCACATAGAGTACAGCTAAACTATGTGATCGCTTCAGGAGACAAAGATACATGGACAGGGCTGGGTGGCTATAAAGATAATGCCTGGTTAGCACAATACCAATACAAATTTTAGAAAAATAGTGGAGCAGATATGAAAATTGTAATAGGATTGATTTTTATAGGCTCCTTGCTGTATGGGTTTGATTATCATCTCAAACCTGTGCAAGTTGATAAAAACGTGACCTGTTTTTTTGGTAAAAGTGAACCTGTTACCAAAGAAAATGGCGGCGAGATAGCAAATAGTTGTTATGTCGCCACCATTGGTGGTTATGTAGTGATTGATAGCGGCCCGACATATAGCTTTGCCAGGCAGGCTTACACGGCAATGCAAAAATTATCTCCTTTGGATGTTCAGTATGTTATCAATACACATAAACATGATGATCATTGGCTTGGCAATGGATTTTATAAGTCAATAGGGGCGAAAATTATCGGCCCTGTGACTTTAAAAAACAGTGTTGGAAAAGATGAAATAACAAGGATGCAAAGGGTTGTATCAGCAGAAACATTTGCAAAGACCAACATAGTCTATCCTGATATAGATATAGAAAAAACAAAAAATATCAAAGTAGGGCATACGTCTTTTGAGATCAGACAATTAAGTAAAAAGGCACATACAGCAGGAGACTTGATCATCTATATCCCGCACAAAATCATTTTCACTGGAGATCTTGTTTTTAATGGCAGGCTACTCTCTTTGCGTGATGGGGATATCAATGGCTGGTTGGAAGCGCTTGATAAAATAGAAGCCTTGGATTGGAAAGTGTTGGTTTCTGGACATGGCAGGCTAACAGACAGAAGTGCTTTGGATATGACAAGAAATTATTTGACAGATTTAAAAAAGAGCGTTAAAAAAGCATTGGATGAAGATGTGGAGCTGGGTGAAGTGACACAAAAAGTGAAACTGGAGAAATACAAAGATATCCCTATGTATAAGCTGTTAAATAATCTTAACATTCTAAAAGCGTATCAATTATTGGAATTTGAGGAAGAGTAGTGAAAATATTTATCATGATAGCACTTTTAGAGATAGCATTGTTTGGCAGTGGGGAGGGGATCTATAAAGAAAAGTGTGCATCCTGTCATGCAGGATATATTCCGATGGGAACATTAAAAGAGAACTTTGTGGAGTTTAACAACACAAAACTGAAGCTTAAAGGCCCGACTTTAAACCAACTCTCTTTTCGTCTCAAACAAAAAATTGGTGATCCTGCCGGAGACCGTGAATTTCATATGATGGAAGTGACTGAATTTATCAAAAGCTACATTTATCATCCTGATAAACAAAAAAGTGTTTGTATGGATGAGGTACTGGCTGCTTTTGATACGATGCCTTCGATGAAAGGTCAAATATCTGATGCAGAAGCCCAAGCGGTTGCTGCTTATATCTATGGGTACGGCCAACAAGTACAACAGGAGCACGCACCCAAATATGTACATTTTGCCGAAGCTGTCAAAGAGGCAAAAAAAGAGCATAAACTTATCATGATAAAAGCGAGTAGTGAACATTGTCATTTTTGTCAAAAAATGGATAGAGAAGTACTCTCTCTTAAAAAGGTAAAAAAGAAACTGCATGATGATTTTGTCCTGGTAGAAATAGATGTTTATCAGTCTGCTTTGCCCTTAGGACTCAAAACAGAAGTGACACCGACATACTTTTTTCTTACGCCAGATGCAAAGCTTTTGAAAAGAGTACCAGGCTCATGGAATGCAAAAGATTTTTTAGAGATATTGCAAGAAGTTAAAAAATTGAGTGTTCTGAATAAACACACTTATTCACTAAGGCTGCGCCGTAAAACGGCTGTAGAGTCGTTCACAAGTGTGTTTATTCAGAACACTCAATTAAAAAAAGGAGCTTAATGTGAAAAAATTGTTATTAATATTGACTATCATGATAGGATTTTTGCAGGCGGATACCGAGTTTGCAAAACCGATTCCTTCTATAGAAAATCCACGACAATTTATCTTTCCGATTACATCAGAGGATGAAGAAGAGATTTCTCATGTCCTGTCTTCAGCAAGCAATGTGATTAAATTTTATGGAGCAGATAAATGTGAAGTGGCGATTGTCTGTTATTCAAGAGGTATCAAGGCGGTACTGAAAAAATCATATTTTTTTGATAAAGATATTCAAAAAAGGGTGCGTTCACTGATGACTTATGATGTAGAATTTATCGCTTGTCACAATACGATGAAAACCTATCATATGGATAAAAAAGAGTTGATAGAAGGAGTTGATATCGTGACAGCGGGAATTGTAGAATTGATAGAACGTCAAAAAAGAGGCTGGACCTATATACGTCCGTAAATATATTATAAAGGAGTTTTAATGAAATTAATGAGAGTTATCATGATAGCATTGCTATCAGTAGTTTGGTTATCGGCAAATGAGGATTTTATCGTTTATAAAGTGGATAATTCGGCAGGAAAAATCACACCAAAAACAATTGAATCAGTACTGCGTCAAGAGGGGTATGCTGTCTTGGTGAACAGGGATATGAATGGTCCTTTTAAAAAGCAGTTTCAAAAAACAACTTTTGATACCTACAATCTTTTGACAGCTTACCACAAAAAACACAATGCTGCACTTGTGATTCATGACCCTAAAGGGGGAATTTTTACACCATTTTCATTGGCTATTTATCAAAAGAAAGGGGAGAAGTTTTTACACGTCTCTTTTTTAAGTGCAAAAGTACAAAGTAAGATACTCGGTAAAAATGAAAAATATTTCAAGACAATAGAAGAAGCCAATAAAAAAACCCTGCTTAAAGCTTTACCGGGGGCTGTTGTTGAAAAACTCTCTTATAAACCGATCCCTTCTGAGAAAAAATTGATTACATCCTTTGTGGTTGAAGTAGATGATGATGAAGCGGATGATAACAAGGATGAATTGGAGATGGTGATAGACAGCGGACTGAAGCCTATCGGTTTTATTAAAGCAGGATTCAATGCATATGATGTGGATTTGGATGAGGC
>JANTGR010000083.1 GCA_024762875.1 Sulfurospirillum sp. | reverse complement strand
ATTTTTAGATAATGGGGACTGAAATTGACTTCATACCCTGCAATCAGTGCGGATATCAAAAAAGCATAATCTTCCAAATAACCTTTTACTTTTAACTTTTTACCGATCAATAACTGGTGATAGAGGGTTCCATCATGATAGAGATTTTCCAGGAGTGCATCCAGTGTCTGCAAGGCTTGCTTACTGTAAGTCGGATCTACATATCTGGCAGCTTTTAAAAGCCCGATGCAGTAAAGTGCATTCCAGGATGTCTGGATTTTTTTATCGATAAAAGGATAGTTTTTCTTTGCACGATTGTGACGCAGTATAGCTTTGCCTTTAGACAAATCTTTAGGTGCCTGCATGCCTGAGAGATAAGGATTGGTCTGTTCATTTTCAAAATTTCCATCAGAATAGATAGAAAAATAATGCAAAATCTCTTTTGCACCCTCGGTACTGAATCCTCCTTTTTCTAGATCTTTCAGACTATCATGATAGTCAAAAACAAAATATTTCCCCTCTTGGCCATCACTGTCTGCATCAGAAGCGGAATAAAACATCCCATTTTTCAAAAAACGTTCATTGATATTCTCGATCACTTCTGCAGTGACTTTTTTAAATCGTGGCTTTTGCGTCAATGCATAGGCATTGGCAAAAGCAGATAAAAGTTCGGCATTGGTATAAAGCATTTTTTCAAAATGCGGAATCATCCACCTCTCATCTGTACTATAGCGGTAAAAACCACCTTCAATCTGGTCATATATACCGCCTTTGCTCATGGCCATCAAGCTCTCATCTGCCATATCCAGCGCTTTTTTATCTCCATTGATGCGATAAATATCCAAAAGCATATCCATGGTACTTGCCAGTGGAAATTTTGGTGCAGTTGCGATACCTTTGTTGGTTGTATCATATTCACTGGCTATTTGCTGCACAAATTTTTGGGCGATACTGCGATCCAGGCTGACTTTTGTGTACTGTTTCCCCTCTCTCATTTTTGCTGCGGCGGCTTCGATGGAAGCGGCTGATTTTAAGACTACATCTCTTTTATGCCGATAGGCATCCACCAACACATGTAGCGTATCCTTCAGTCCTGCATGCCCGTAGGTGTCATCTGCCGGCAGATAGGTAGCAGAAAAAAAGACTCTTTTATCCGGTGTCATCACAATAGTCAGGGGCCAGCCGCCGCCACTTTGGTGCATCAGTGCATAGATATCCTGATAGTGCCTGTCGATGTTCGGATACTCTTCTCTATCTACTTTGATAGAGACAAAATCTCTGTTAAGAACTTTGGCAACAGATGGGTTCTCGAAACTTTCATGCTCCATCACATGACACCAGTGGCAGGTACTATAGCCGATAGAAAGGAAGATGAGTTTGTCCTCTTTTTTTGCCTTTTTAAAAGCTGCATCACCCCAAGGATACCATGCTACAGGATTGTGTGCGTGCTGCTGCAGATAGGGAGAATCTTCATGCAGGAGTTGATTGGCATGGGCGCCATACATCATCAACAGTCCAACTAATAATATATTCAACATCATACGCCTTTCATTACGCTTTTTATCATGATAAGTCAGAGATATTAAGCCAACCCTAGAAAATAGTTCATTTGCACTAAACAAATAGGCAAATTAAAGATTATCTTCAATAAGTGTTAATACTTTGGCGATTTCGGCTTTGTCCAGCCTGCCTGCATAAGTGTAGAGCACTTTGCCCGCTTTGTCAAAGACCAGCACATCTGAACTGTCATCTTGCAAACCCCATGCTTTCACCAGTGCTTTATGTTTATCTTTGACATAGATCGTATGTGGAAATTTTTTCTGTTTTGATTTTAACAGCGCTTCGATCACGATATCTGGCTTCCACGTCGCTGCCAGGTTTATGATGGCTACGGTAGCATACTTATTTCTATCAAAGGCGGCTTTTTTTAAGGCTTCATAAAAAGCTTCATTTGTATCTTTTTCATCTGGATCGACATAAAACAGTACATGTACTTTATCCTTGAGCATACCAGAATCCCAGGCGCCACCTGTTACAAGCCCACCACTGTCACCTTCTAAAGTCACTGCTTTTGGTACATCTGTTACACTCACAGCCCAAAGGCCAGAAAGAGACAAGATGGCTGTTATGATTATCTTTTTCATACTTACTCCTTACATAAACGATACCTGATTCATGCTTATAAAAGAGCAAAGAGACAATAAGAGATTTATGCTACAATGCGCATCACAAATCCAAGTACTGCAACGCTACAAAACAAAGGGCTATTCATCATGAAAAAGATATGCATCATCGGAGCAGGCTATGCCGGGCTGAGAGCTTTGGAACAGTTGGCTAAAAATCCTGCCTTTCACATCACACTCATAGACAAAAACCCTTATCACTATATGCAGACAGAAGCGTATGGTTATATCGCCGGACGTTTTGATATCTCTGATATTGCCATTGATTTAGAAGGGTATGCCAATGGTTTTGAAGAGAATGTCACATTTGTCAAACAAAAAGCACTTTCAATTGATCCGGAGCAAAAAACGATTCAACTCAGCGATATGTCACTACACTATGATTATGCTGTTATCGCGGTTGGCGGTATGACCAATTTTTTCTCTTTTATCAAAGGATCCAGAGAGTTTACACAAGGTGTCAAAAACATCGAAAGAGCCTTCGAGTTTCGCCAGGCTTTTGAAAAAAGAATTTATCTGAAACTTGAAGAAAAGAAGCTCAACCGCAAAGGAGATCTGCATATCGCGATCGCCGGGGCGGGACTATCCGGCGTTGAGATAGCTGCTGAAATGGCACATATGTTGCAAAGTTATCATAAAATACTCTCCCAAAAGAGCATGCAGCTAAAGATATCACTCATCGATGCGGCAGGGACAATTTTGCCGGGGATGGATCCCTATATCATCAAAAATACCGAAAAAAGACTGCGTGAACTGGGTGTGGAGATTTTAACTGAAGCTTTCATCAAAGAGATCACCCATAGAGAGATACTCTTTCAGGATGAGACGACACTTTCATTTGACTTTGTCATCTATACTGCAGGAATCAAAGGTGCTTTGTTTGTCCAGGAGCTGGCCACAGAGAAAAACCGTCTCAATCAAATCATACCAGATGACTATCTGCGTCTGCAAAACTATCCGGATATCTATGCCATAGGTGACTGCGCAGAGATAAAGGACCAAAACGGCGATATTCTGCCGCCAACGGCACAGATAGCAGAAAAAAGTGCCGAATATGTTGCCAAAAATATCATCAGGATAGAGAGCAAAGAGAGCATCCAACCTTTTCATGCGAGTGTAGATGGCGTTTTTGTCGCTTTAGGCGGGCATTATGCCATCGGTGTGCTTTTTAAAGTGATCAAAGTAAAAGGCTACAGCGCCTATATGCTCAAAAAAATAATCACCCGATTCTACCGTCTGGGCCTGGAGCTCAAAGTCAATGCCGGCTATAAAAAACGCATCTAAAATTCATACGACAACACACGGTCAATTGCCTCTTTATCCAAAAGACGGATGATATTGGTCGATCCTTTTTTACCCTGGTCATCTGCCATGGTCACAATGAAGCGTTTTGTTTTTTCGATACGTTTTTCATCCAAGAGCTTTTTGACAAAATGATACAAAAGCCTGGTTGGGTTATTGAGTGATTCCATCACAAAGAGCGGGTGGATGCCCCAGACCAAGCTGAGGCGGCGGTGAGTCTGAAGAGAATGTGACACAGCATAAATATGCTCTTTGGGACGATATTTTGACAAGGCCTGCGCACTGTAGCCTGTTGTAGTAAATGCCACCAAAGCCTCTTTTTGCAAAGATGCAGAGAGTTGCACCGCTGCTTTTGCTACAGCATCCGAACTGTTGGCCGATTTGAACTCTTTTAAATAGGGATAATTGACTTCAACATCTTTGATACTTTCATGCAGTACTTCAACTGCCTGGATGGGAAACTTGCCTATCGTTGTCTCATCTGAGAGCATCACCGCATCAGTACCGTCATAAACTGCATTGGCGATATCACTCACTTCAGCCCGTGTCGGAAAAGGATTTTCTTTCATCGATGTGAGCATCTGTGTTGCCGTTATGGTAGGCTTGTTGGCGGCATTGGCAATGGCAATGATATGTTTTTGGATTCGCGGCAGTTTTGTCACGCCAAATTCTGCGCCCAGATCACCGCGTGCTACCATCACACCATCACTCACTTGTAAAATATCATTGAGATTGTCGATGGCAGCACTGGTTTCTATCTTGGATATGACCATAGCATCAAACTGTTCTTTGTGCATAATGTCACGTGCTTTTTTGATATCTTCAGCTGTCTGTACAAAAGAGAGCGCCACGATATCTATATCATGCCTCGCACCAAATGCCAAATCCGCTTCATCTTTGGCAGTAATGGCGGAGATAGAGAGTTTGGTTTTGGGGAAATTCACACCTTTATGAGAACTCAAAACACCATCAGTGAGTAGTTTTAAGAAAAGTTTGCCTTCACTTTTGTCAACGACCACAGATCGAATCGTACCATCTGCAAAAAAAACTTCTTCACCGATATTGACCATATCAACGATGATCGGATAAGAGATATCCAGCAGATGTGTGTCATTGTCATCTGCTTCTTTTGCCAGTACAATCATCTCTCCTTTTTGCAGTTTCAATCCTCCCGCTACTTTCCCGATACGTACCTTTGGGCCTGAGATATCCTGCAGTATCGCCACTTCCCGACCCAGTTCTTTGGAAGCCAGGCGGATCTTGTGTATGCTTTTTGCATGTTCTTCATGTGTACCATGCGAGAAATTGAGTCTAAATACATTCACCCCTTTTACAATCAGTGTTTTAATCATCTCCAGATCAGAAGTTGCCGGCCCCAACGTGATCACTATCTTTGTTTTTCTCATCATTTATTCCTTTTTAAACGTATCTGTAAATTGTATCTAAAAGCCATTTAGATGCGCAATTTTGGTATAATAGGCATATACATTTTAAAGGAGTTATTATGAAAAAATTGCTGGTTTTAACACTATCTGTTGCTGTGCTTTCTACACAAGTACTCTACGCAAAATCCAAACGCTATCAAATCCGTTCGGGTATCGTACACTACACGATTACAGGCAGTGGTGGTATCATGGGTGTCAAGCGTGAAAGTCATGGGAGTAAAACACTTTATTTTAAAGACTATGGCAATATAGATGTCCAGGAGAGCGAAGAGACAAGCAGCATGATGGGTCATACCGACAAGCATCATCAACTTGTAAAGATAGTAGATGGCATGGTCTATGCTGTTGATTTTCAACGAAAAGTGATCACCAAGCAGGATATGCGCAAAATGATGAAAAACAAAGATCTCAGTAAAATGGGCAAAGATATGCTCAAAGAGATGGGCGGCAAAAAAGTCGGCAGCGGCAAAGTACTGGGATATCCCTGTGAAATATGGGAAGTAATGGGAACAAAATTATGGATATACAAAGGTGTTACACTTAAAATTGAAAGTAATGTCATGGGGATGACCCATTCAGAAGTTGCCACTGATGCCAAGTTTGGTGTATCTATACCTGATTCCAAACTGACACTGCCTGATTATCCAACACAATCACTCAATGAGATGATTGAACATGAGATGAATAAACCGGATGCAGAGGGTAACAGACCAAGTCCTGAAGAGATGAAACAGATGAAAGAGATGCTCAAAGGGCTGGGTGGTATGTTTGGCGGGAAATAGCGCTTATCTTATATGGTTATCATGATAGATTATCATGATAACCTGAAGTATGACTACTATTTTTTGCTTATGGTGATGGTATCTGTTGTTGCCGCATTGATCGTAAAATCAACACATCCTCCTGTACCTACCGCTTTTTCACCTTTGACCTGATTGTTCACACTATACGTGACAACTGTTCCCTGCGTATAGCCTGTAGCAACAGTGTGTACAAATGTTCCGCTCACAGCTGTTTTATAGGTGATGGAGTTGACCGCATTCTTTGCTGTTGGAAAGACAATGACTCTGTTTATAAGTTGTACACCGATAGCGCTGCTGTCTGCAGTGCCAATGAGTCTGGCATCATTTGCAGTGATCGCAGGTTTTGTATCATTATCAACAAACAGTACATTGAGCAGCAGGTCGTATTTTTTTCCTGTTACTGGTGAAACTTCCAGTCTCCAGTTTCCTATTCTGGTACGCGGATTGTTTTGGGCAGCTGTAGTTTCAGCTGCTGTAGGTGTCAAGTCGGCTGATGTATCACCATAAGAAGTAAATCCTGAAACCAGCGCCAATTGTGCATTTTGCGGATAGAGTGTCATATTGGTCAGTCTTGACGCGATTGGATTGTCATGTAAATCAATTCCTTTTGTTGTACTTGACATAATCCCAGAGGTATCATTGATATTTGGCTTGACATCGGTATCAACATGCAAGAGATAGCGCTTTTGAAAATTTCCATCCGTAGCTTCCACGCGGTCCAATACCACCGTTGTTGGATGATCACGTCCGCTGTCGGTCACAAAGACCACTTCCCGCTTGGCTAAAGAAACTGTCGCCGGATCATAGGCTTTGGTAGCATCACCGACAGCATAAGTATAAGCACCGCTGTTAAATTGATACGCTGTGATACCTCCCAAACGGTTTGCTGCTCCCGGCAAAATATCTGTTTTACTGAGAGATTCATTGACTTTGAACACTTGCCCGCCATCATTGATCAGCAGTTTTGATGCCAAAGAATCTGCTCTGTTAAAATCAGTAAAATAGTACATTTTTTGATTGGGATTATATACTGTTATAGCATTATGTGCCAGTGTCCTTGAAAAATAGTTTTTATAATGCGTAGTCCCCTCTTCTGCTTCCAAAACGCCGCTGTCCAATGCCAATGGCACCCTGTAGTGTAAGGTAAATGCATTTTCATCTCGATGGTGATGTCCCGCATTGTAAAAAGGAGAAGATTTAAAGTAAAAATGTGTACTGTTTTCACCCCAGTTGTCTCTTGCTACAACCGTACCTACATTTTTAAAGAGTCTTGATGTTGGCAGCGTATCAGGTGATTTTGCTGTTAGCTGATTGTTTTTGAGTAAAAATGCTATAAATCTGTCACTATCCCATATACCATCTGTTTTTGCATTCTTGTCCAGATAGCCCTGGGCATAAGGATCATTTTTAAATTTTGCATTATAGGCATTTGCCAACACACCCAAACTCATATTGTTGGTTGAAAATGCATCTCCTACGCGTGAATAGCTGTTATCTCCTCTGAGACCATAGATGAACCAGTACGAGAGCTCGCCCATCCAGTCATCCAAAAACGTTTCGGTTGTTGCTGTCGTCCAGACTAGATAATTAAATGTATAATTGGCATTAAAATAGGCATAGGCATATCCCAGGTGCCAACCGCCATCAATCGCAATATATCTTTCAGTATCCATATATTCCAGGAACTTTTTGCGGCTGATATTTAAAAGATTGTCAGCGTATGCTTTGGTAAAATTGGTATCAAAGTCACCATAGAGTGCGAGCGTACCCTCAGCAATCACGGCTCTGGCCCATCTGGAGTGACTCTGTATATAGTTCTCTTTGGCAGCATCACTGAGATAACCAAAAGTCAGTAATTGATCCATATTTCGCTTGAGGGCTGTACGAATCGTCTCTTTTTGCGTATCTGTTAAATCAGCATACAACCAGTCATAAATCTTGGCAAGATTCTGGATTCTTGCACGCAGTATAATATCACCGCTGTTATCTTCCAATACTCTGTTTGGATTGGCCATATCCATTGCCCAGGCAATTGCCATGGCTTTATATGCAGCATTCTCTTCTATATAAGCGGCAAAGAGCAGCATATCTGTATTGATGCCACTTTCTGATGCAAGTTTTGCTGCTCCTGCTGCAGCTGATGTTCCTGCGGGATATTGTCTTTTTAAATCACTGGCAATGTAAAAATCCCAATAATTATCTGCAGTAAGATTGGCTTTGAGATGAGCTTTGTCTGTATCACGAAAGTATAGCCTTGGATGACCATTATACACTATCTGAGAAAAATCAGTGATATCATTTTGTGGTAACTTTGCAAATTTTATATTGCTCGTGTCAGATAAGTTCCAACTGTTTAACGCATGATTTGGGATAGGCGTATCAGGAATAGTCGTTGCAAAAGTATTGGTTTGCTGGTTGTTACCACCTCCCCCTGTTGTACCCGTTGTCGAACTGCCTCCACAGGCACTAAGCGCCAGTGCCAAAACTGCACTGACTGAAAATCGATAGAAAATCTTTGTCATCATAACCCTTCACTGAAT
>JANTGR010000082.1 GCA_024762875.1 Sulfurospirillum sp. | reverse complement strand
TATTTAATCTTAGTGGCGGTATCCTTGCCTGGAAGAAGCAAGAGCTTCCTCTAGCACCTTAGTTAGATTCTTGCTCTTCAGTCTCTCCGGTAATTTCTGCCTCTTTTGGGCATCTGGCAATACTGGAGACGATATCACTTCCCTCAACACGTACGACAATCACACCGGAAGTATTTCTGCCTGCCTTACGAATGGACTGCATATCAACACGTATCATTTTCCCGCTGGATGTGAGTGCCATCAGATCTTTCTCATCGTCTACAAGGACAACACCAACAAGATCTTTTGTTTTAGGTGTCAGTTTCATCGCAATGACACCTTTTCCACCTCTTTTTTGCTCTCTATACTCATCTGCAGTGGTACGCTTACCAATACCTTTTTCCGAGATGGTTAACAGCTCTTCCTGATCATTGTTGATTACGACCGAGCCAACAACTTCATCTCCCTCTTCTTTAAAGCGTATACCAGTGACACCTCTAGCTGTTCTTCCTATCTCTCTGGTATCTTCGATAAGAAAACGGATACACATACCTTTTTTAGTTACAATGAAAAGATTTTGATCTTCAGGGAAAACAATTCTGGCATCTACAAGCTCATCACTCTCATCAAGTGTGATTGCTCTGACACCCACTGAGCGAATGTTTTTAAATTCATTGAGGTTTGTTCGTTTGGTCACACCCTTTTTGGTGAAAAATGCCAAAGATTTGGACTCATCAAAATCAGTTGTCGGGATAATCGCTCTGATTTTTTCTTCTGACTGAAGCTGAATCAGGTTGACCACTGCCTTGCCTTTTGCTGATCTGCTGCCTTCTGGAATCTTATAGACTTTCAACCAGTAAAGTTGTCCGAAGTTTGTCACAAACATCAACGTATCATGGGTATTTGAGACAAAGAAGCTCTCAATGAAATCATCTTCATAAGTTGTTAATGCTGTTTTACCCTTACCGCCTCTGTTTTGTTTCTCATACTGCTTAAGTGGAACCCGTTTGATATACCCACGGTGTGTAATGGTGACAACCATCGGTTCATTTGGTATTAAATCTTCGATATCTATCTCATCATAATCTTCAACAATCTCTGTTCGTCTTGGCGTTGAGAATTTATCTTTTATTTCAGTCAACTCTTCTTTGATAAGCTCATTGAGCAGTGCTTCACTTTTTAAGATCGCACTGAGTCTTTCGATCTCCATCATCAACTCAGCCAGTTCATTCTCTATTTTTTCACGCTCAAGGCCCGTTAAACGCTGTAGTTTCATGTCCAGGATAGCAGATGCCTGAACAACAGAGAGACCAAATTTTTCAACCAATGCCTCTTTTGCTTCCTGTGTATCTGCTGAAGCACGAATCGTTTTGATCACTTCATCGATATTGTCAAGTGCAATTTTAAGACCTTCCAGGATATGGGCTCTTGCTTTAGCTTTTTCAAGTTCGAAAATCGTGCGTCTGATAATCACTGTTTTACGATGTGAGAGAAAAAGATCCAGTAACTCTTTTAGATTGAAAATTTTAGGCTCTTTATTGACAATAGCCAGCAAAATAATTCCGAAAGTCATCTCCATCGTGGTTGATTTAAAAAGATGATTGAGGACAATCTCACTCATCGCATCACGTTTCAGTTCGATGACCACACGGATACCTTCACGATCTGATTCATCTCGTACTTCAGATATCCCTTCAAGCTGCTTATCCCGCACCATACCCGCGATATTTTCAATTAATTTTGACTTATTCACTTGATAAGGCAACTCATCAATAATGATGATTTCTTTATTTTTCTTCGTCTCTATATGTGTTTTTGCACGTATCTTTACACGTCCCCTACCCGTTGTATAAGCATCACGGATACCCTTTTTACCGTATATTACACCATATGTAGGGAAGTCAGGACCTAGAACAATCTGCATCAGATCTTCGATACTCGTATCACTATCTTCAATCAAAAGCATCAGTGCATCAATCAGCTCATCCAAACGATGCGGTGGGATATTGGTTGCCATACCAACAGCAATTCCGCTGGAACCATTTAAAAGAAGATTGGGTACACGAGCCGGCAAAACATCCGGCTCCGACATACTGTCATCATAGTTGGGTACAAAATCAACTGTATCTTTGTCCAAATCTCTCAGAAGTTCTTCCGACAGTGTTGTCATTCTGGCTTCTGTATATCGCATCGCGGCTGCATTATCACCATCAATCGAACCAAAGTTTCCCTGTCCGTCAATTAACGGATGTTGCATGGAAAAAGGCTGTGCCATACGTACCAGTGCATCATAAACAGCATTGTCACCATGAGGATGGTACTTACCGATTGTATCACCGACAATTCTTGCTGATTTTTTATAGGGCGCACGGGCAGAGAGGTTGAGTTCATTCATCGCGTAGAGGATTCTTCTGTGTACTGGTTTCAGTCCGTCTCTCGCATCAGGAAGTGCCCGACCGATGATAACACTCATCGAATAATCAAGATATGAGCCTTGAATTGACTCTTCAATGTTGATATTGTCTATACCCTCATTATTGTCAAAAAGATTCTCCATAAACTGCCTTTTATACTAAATTAAGATAGTCTATCAAAAAAGCGCTTAACCCTCTCTAGCATCAGCCAGTGTAAGCGCAAAAACAGGAGTTGAACCCGCTTTTTCTACGGCTTGTTTTGCCTCCAAAATAGTTGTACCTGTTGTAATAATATCATCAACCAAAATCAGATCCCTGTGGCGGCTGTCATGATAGGAAAAATTCCGTTTGTGCTTCAGACGATACTGTAGACTTTTACCAGCATAACTGATACTATTTCCTGCTCTCATTTTTCTAAAAAGCGGTGTTATACTTTCTGACTGTAGTGCTTTTGCCAAGATAGCAGTATGCGCATATCCATGTTTAACATGGTCATCAATCCCAACCGCATACAGAGGTGTATCAAAACTGAAATTTTGTGCAAATAGATGTAAAGAATTATCTGCCAGAATTTTATATATTGCCTGGCCTATATGTGTGTGTTTGGTTTTGAGTAAAGGTGCGATCTCTCCATAGCGGTAAAAAGAGATAACTTTAAAATCATCTGCCAGATATCTTGTAGTGAGCGTGGGTGCTAAAAAATTGTTTTGACAGGTTTGACAAATAAGAACAAAAGAGATTTTTTTACAAAGCAGGCATCTTATCATGATAGGTAAAACAAAGGAGAATTACCCCTTTGTTTTATGTTAGACAGATTAATGAATAACTGTTTTACACTTAACGACTTTCCAATCTAAGTGAGAATCAGCAACTTTTACTTTCTTCGTTACAGTTTTGTACACTGCTGGAATCGGTGTTCTTGTTGTTTTTGCTGGCTCAACAATAGTTTTCACTTTTACTGTTTTATATACTGCCGGAACTGGAACAGTTTTTGTAGTTGCAGGTGTAGCTACTACTCTTTTAGTAACAGTTTTATATACTGCCGGAACTGGGATAGTTTTTGTTGTTGCAGGTGTTTTAACAACTTTTCTAGTAACAGTTCTGTATTTTGCAGGAGTAGTAACAAGACACATTACTTCACCAGTTGTACCATATACTCTTTTACCATCTGCAGTTGTAGCGCCTTTACCTTTTTTCCAACCAGTCATTTCCGGTGCAACCATCACTTTTTCTGTTACTGTACCATAAGTAGCAGGTACTGTTACAATTCTTTCTGATGCTGGTGAAACCAAAACTTTTTCAGTTACAGTTTTGTATGTAGCAGGTACAGGAACAATTCTCTCTGATGCTTCTTTTACCAATACTTTTTCAGTTTTATAACCGTATTTTGCCGGGATCACACGTACTTTTTCACTTGGTTCTTTTACCAATACTTTTTCAGTTTTCAGTTCATATTTTGCAGGTGTCAAAACTCTTGCATAACATTTACCAGGCTGTGCATTTGGCGGATAAAGCTCATTAGAACCTTTTACTACTTTTGTTACCACTTTTGCAGGGGCATTTTTAGCAGCATTCAACTCTGCTTGTAATTGTGCGATTTGGCTGTCTCTGTCATCTACTTTTGTCACAGCAGCAACAGAAGTTTTGCAACTTGCTTTCTGTGCACAACCACTAAAACCTACAGCTAACAATGCTGCAACTACGATTGAACCTTTTACAGTTAAATTTTTCATGTATTCACTCCTCTTAAATTTTGTAATACACAAATATCCTATCCTATATTTTTTTAAATTATGCTGTCTTTTTATATAAAATTCTTTAATAACTCATAATATATTATAATTATTGTTATTTTTTGTGTTTGTAGACGCTCATATTGAAATCTATGTCGATATTATTGTGCTCAGATTTCAGTGTGATGGGAAAGTTTATTTTTACAATGGCATGGTATTTATCCAGCGCATCAATAAATTTATATAAATCAACGGGTGTTTTAGCCTGGGAGCTTGCTGAAAAGCTGTATGCTTTAAATTGTGTCTGCCCCTGCTTAAGCTGCCCCTCTTTTACCTTCACATCGCTGAAATAGTGTTGTGCAAAATGGATAAAATCTGTTTTATTGAAATCACCTTCAAAAGATTGCAATAAACCAGCTTGTTCTTTTTTAAACTTTTCAATATTTTTACCAAGATCAACCTGTTTTTGTGATAAATGTTTATTTTGTGAGGTATAGGTAAAAAGATCACTCTTTTTTGACTTATAATTTTTGATACTCGGAATGATAAACAACAGTAAAATAACCAATACAAAGATCAAAAAAACCAAGATATAGATAAGAAACTTTATCGTTGAATCGCTTTTATTTTTTGCCACTGTTTGACTCCTGCTCTTTGGCTGTAATTGTATTGATTGATTTAAATTCATATTTACCAGCAGAAGGGTTAAGGACAAAATTGACTTTACTTTCATTGAAGATGGATTTCAGAGGTGGTTCTAACAATAATTTATAAGCGTCCTTGGTCGGTGTCATCCCTTCAATATCCAGCAAATCTTTCTGCATCACTACTTTTGTCAAAACAATCTGATCCGGAACCAAATCAAAAAGATTTTTGATACTGTTTTTCAACAGTTTGTTGGAAGTTTTTACTTCATAATCCAATGCCTGTTTCATCTTTAAGATCTTCATCTCTTTTTCATATTCACTCACGGACTTTGATAAAACAGCATTGGATGATTCAACTTTTTTGAGTTTCTCCTTCTCCTGCAAAGATGCAATAAAGAGATATAAACCAAAAGAGAGCAATGCCGCAGAAACCACCCCTACAAAAATCATCCACAACAGTGAATCTTTACTAAAAAGAGGTTTGTGCCGCGGACTCTTATAACTATACATTAGACAGATACTTCCCTGAGAGCCAGTTCAATGACAGCATCACGTACCGAGATATTTACTGCACTGGTGTCAAGTAATAACTCATTTTCTATATATTTGATGATATCTTCATGCATACCGGCACCATCATAAATCTTGGCATGGGTGATAAAATCACTCTTATACAGTTCATCAGAATAAAACTCTTTTAGTGCAGCACTGAGATACTTGATGATACGCTGATCCTGTTCATCCAGTCTTGCCTGCTCTTTCATCACATTCTTGACAAAGTGACTGTTATCACTGACATTGCCTATCGTATCAATCTCCAGTTCCTCATCTTCTTCCAGATTGAGTTCATCCATGACTTCTTCATCGTCCATCACTGCTTCATCAGTATAGTCCGTATAGAGTAGATTTTCTTCTTTGGCAACATTGAAAAATGAGCCGTACAAAAGCTGTGTGCCTTTGTTTATCATGATAGTAAAAGCATTGTTGGTATTGAGGATAAACAGTGTTACCTGTTCCTGGAGGTTATCTTCGAGCATGATAAAATAATCCAAAATCAAAAAAGGTGAAAACACAAAATCCAGCCCTACATCTCTAAAGATTTTATCTGCCCATTTGATATCAATCAATGTAGCATACATCATAAAACGTGTATCGACACAAATCGTTTTGACACTATGCCGGTCAACATGGTATTTTTGAAGTTGTTCCTCATCACATACTGGTATAACTCCTTGTCCCAAAGTGTTTAGAAAGAGTGCGATATACGTGTTGTCATACTCTTCCTGGAGTTCATTTAAAAAAGTAGTGACTTCTGCTCCCAAATCATCTTTTGAAGGGATATCAAATGTATGATCTTCAACATGCAGTATCGTGTTGTTTTTGATAACTTTCTGCTTTATCTTGCAGGTATTCTCTTCTACAATCACAGCTAGAAACTGTTTTGTCAGTCTCTTTTTAACGGAATTAAACAGACCCATTTTCACTCCTGCACAAAGGGTGTGCGTTTTTATAGTTTTTCATTTTCACATTACTTGTGAGTTTGGTATAGACTTGCGTCGTTGTCAATGAGCTATGCCCCAGCAATTCACTTACATCATTTATTCTTGCTCCGCGGTTGAGCAAATCTGATGCAAAGGCATGCCTAAGCTGATGCGGTGTAGCTCTAAGACCTATCTTTTTAAAAATTTTCTGTACACGGTATCGCATTTTATTTTCATTGGACGGCTCACCATCTTTTTCAAAAAGATAACATTTTGGACTGTTTTGTGCAATATATGCATCCAATGCCTGCTGTAATACATCTAAAATAGGAATTTGACGAATTTTATCACCTTTTCCTTTAACACTCACCCATCCCGGGGTTATATCTTTTAATTTTAAATGAACCAGTTCACTTATTCTTAACCCCAGTGCATATAAAAGATAAATGATCACTTTTTCTTCACTGTCACAGTAAGCCAGCGCTTCTTTAATATAGTCAGTTGCAATAGGCTTTGGTAAACTCTGTCCAACTTTGACAGAATCGTCTCCAACAAGCCTAACTGGTGTTTCATGCTCATTGAGATAATGACAAAAACTCCTAAAAATTGTCACCTTTTTATAGACAGTTTTTTTATTTTTTCCAACTAACTTTGTTCTATAAGGGATGAGATTGATAATGATTATATTTTCTTCTTTTTCAATCACAGCATACTGCAGTGCTTCCTGGAGATTGAGTCTGTAGGTGCGTATCGTTTCCAGGCTGTAACCGCGTATCTTTTCCAGATAAAAAAGATACGCTTCACTTTTTTTCTGGAAAAAGTTCTGCATAGATTTTCTCAAAATGTTCATTGTATTGTGTGCAGGATGCAAATAGTTCCTTATCCGTCATCACAGTGGGATTGAGCTTATGATAACGCGCCATCATCACTTCACACATCATTTTAATCTTGATTTTGTCTTTGTTGGAGAAAGTTGGCTTTTTGGTCAAACGTTCTATCTTTTGAAGATACCCTTTTGCATCCTGTACATAATCTGCCATCTCAGCAGAAATCCTGCTCTGTGCCAGGATAGAAATCGCCATCCGGTTATAAGGATCCAAATCAAATGCCTCTTTGGCAATCGTACGTGCCTGGGCATACTCACCCATCATATATTTCATTTTTGCTTCCATTGAAAGCTTATATGAGTCTGAAAATCCAAAGAAAAAAATCGCTGCCAAAATGACAATGATCACAATAGCATTAAAAAGTATCTTATACGTTTTCATTTAGCTTCTCCCTGATCTTCTCTTTGGCTGCCTCTTTTTCCAAATCCGCGATACTAAAAGGCTCACTGGCATAAAAATCCATTGTTGAAAAAGGTTTGGGTATCATAAACTTATCCCAGCTTTTCAACTCCCAGTAACGGCTGGCTGTATAGTTAAAAGCCACAACCTTCAACTCTTTTTTCTGCGAGATAGAGACTATGCCATCTGCGATACTCTGAAACGGACCCCTTGGACCATCCGGTGTAATCGCGATATCATATCCTTCACCAATCTTTCGAAAACTCTCTTTTAAGGCTTTGATACCACCCTTTGAAGAGCTTCCGCGAATCGTCTCAAAATGAAAGTAATCCATCGTTTTAGCGATGATCTCACCATCAAAATGATCTGATATAATGACCCCTATCTTAACATCTTTTCGTAATTTTTTGTAAATAAAAGGGGCTAGAAGCAGCTTTCCGTGCCAAAATGCTACCATAATGGGCGATGTGGGAATCGAAGCAGGAAGATGAAAACGTTTTTTGACTGTCAAATAAATAATTCGTATCAGCACATAAAGCAGTGGAGGAAGGATAAAAGCCAGTATCCTTCTCTTATGCTCTTTAGTCAATCACTTCTCCATAGAGTACTTTTCTTCTAGGGTTGGTGATACGAACTTTTTTTCTCTCTCCCAACATCTCTTCACTGCCTTCCACCTGCACCATAAAGCTGTTATCTGCACGGCCGGCAACACCGCCGTTACTTCGTAACTCTTCAAAATAGACTTCATATACTTTACCCACACTCAAAGCGGCAATCTCATCCAGCAGCTCGTCCTGTCGCTTCTGCAGCCGTGTCAATCGTTCACCCGCGACTGCAGGATCAACTACATTGGTAAATTCTGCCGCTTTGGTCAAAGGGCGAGGAGAGTACTTAAATGAAAAAATCTGCTCAAATTTTACCTGGTTGACAACATCCATCGTCTCTTCAAAATCTGCATCGCTTTCACCCGGAAATCCTACGATAATATCTGTACTGATATGGACATCCGGTACCATAGATCTGAGTTTTTGTGCACGGTTTAAAAACCACTCTTTGGAATAGCCGCGTTTCATCTCTTTTAA
>JANTGR010000081.1 GCA_024762875.1 Sulfurospirillum sp. | reverse complement strand
CGCCTTTTAAATCCAATATGCGATAAAGAAATCCTCAATACCCGCTATGATTTAAGTGAAAAGCTCATGGATATGACAGACCGTTTTGATACCCATTTGAAACAGATTTATGATTTGGAACGTATTCAAAGACGTATCAAACTGAAAAAACTCCATCCCGTAGAATTGACCTATATCACCATGTCTTTACATGCCATACTCAATCTTCTGGACGATCTGAAGATGAAAGATATCATGATAGATGAGCGCATACTCGATGAGACCAAAGAACTCAAATATTATCTGGAAGAGACTTTTGAGCTGGAGGTCTGTGCCCGATTTCGTATCGAACAGATCAATGACAACATCTTTAAAAAAGGGGTCTATCCCGCTATAGACAGTATCTTAAACAAACAACAACACGAACTCGATAAAATAGACCAGGTTGCCAAACATATCGATCATTTTTTTACCAAAGATAAACTACCGCTGTCCGATACCACCTACAGCACCATCAATTATCTCGAAAGTGAGGGGTATTATATCAATTTGACAAAAAACCGCTTTGTCATTATCGAAAAAGAGCTCAAAGACTCTTTTGTCACGATCAACAACGAACATTACTTTTTTAAAGATTTTCAGTATAAATATCTCAAAAATGCCGTCAAATTACAATCACCGCTCTTTGATACTATCACAGAAAGCTACGAATCCAGCCAGGTCAAACTCATCGCCCTGGTCAAACAGCGCTATCGTGAAAGCCTCGAAGAAGTAGAAAAAAAGTTTTCCAATCTCATTGACAAGCTGATAGAATTTGTGGCCAATATCGATGTAGCCGTCTCCAATGCCAAATGTGCATCAGCCATGCAGCTGAGCCGCCCGCATATAGAAGAAGGCAATTTTTACGAAGCCGTTGCCTTACGCCATCCCATCATCGAGTCCAATGAAAAATCCGGTATCTATGTGCCCAATGATGTCTATTTGGGCGAAGTCAATGACACAAAACACAACCATATCACACTCAATGCCAGCAACAGTGAAGCCGTCAAAGGTATCCTGCTTTATGGTATCAATTCCAGTGGAAAATCTTCCTTGATGAAAAGCATCGGGATCTCTGTCATCTTGGCACAGGCTGGATTTTTTGTACCTGCTGTGGAAATGCGCTTTTCGATGTATGACAAGATTTTTACCCGTATCCTCTCCCAGGACAATCTCTATAAAGGACTCTCCACTTTTTCCGTAGAGATGATGGAACTTAAAAATATCTTCAACCGCGCAGATGAAAAAAGTCTGGTACTCGGTGATGAGATCTCTCAGGGAACGGAGACTGAGTCTGCCCTGGCTATCGTATCCAGCTCTATTCTCAAACTCATCCAGCTACAATCAACCTTTATCTTTGCCACCCACTTACATCAACTGGGATCCATCACTCAACTACAATCGCTTAAAAATATGATCATGCTGCATTTGGGCGTCAAATATGACGAAGAATATGACAGATTGATGTATAACCGCGAGCTTCAACTTGGTATGGGTGATTCTCTCTATGGACTAGAATTTGCAAAATCCCTGCATATGGATGAAGCGTTTATCAAAAATGCCTATGCAATCCGGGATTCCCTCCACAACAACAGCAGTGAATTTAAAAAGCTCAAAGCAAAAAAACGCAGTAAATACAACAAAAATCTCTATATCACCAAGTGTGCCCTCTGTGATGAAAATGTCGATGATGTCCATCATATCGCACCACAGAAGCTTGCTGACAGTGATGGAAAAATCGCCCATTTTCACAAAAATCACAAACACAATCTCATCCCACTATGCAAAAAACATCATGATATGGTACATACCGGCAAATTGATCATCAGCGGCTTTGTCATGACAGATAAGGGATTAAAACTACATTATCAAGAAGTATAAACGATCTTGGATATCCTTCATCATCTTTCTAATATGCATATTTAGAAAGATTATTATAAATTTATTTATAATTAAGATAAATTTAACCTTATTTTATGTATATTGACTTATATATTGATTAAGGAGTACTTATGATTAGACGTATACCTTGGTGGGTTGGTGGCATTTTGATGGCACTTTTACTACTTTTTACTTTCTCCATTTTTGGAGCGGACAGACCGATTGGTGCCTCTACCTATGTTCCATTTTTTTCCGGGATTGTTTTTAACCTGGATCCAGAACAGTATCCATACTTAAAAGAGGTGCACAATGCCGGAGCATGGGAAGGTGTCATGCTTTTAGGTGCTCTCTTTGGCGGCTTTATCACTTCCATTTTTATCACTAAAAGTTTCAGACTCAGTCTGATTCCAAGCGGATGGAAAAAATACAAAAACAATTCTGTTTTTTCTCGTCTCATCTGGAGTTTTATCGCTGGTTTTTTTATGATCATCGGTGCCAGACTGGCAGGCGGCTGTACGAGCGGACACTTTCTCTCTGGTATGTCACAGACTGCGATATCAGCGATGATTTTTGGCGGTGTTGTGATTTTGTCACTGCTTATCACCGGTAGATTATTTTACAATACAAAGGCACAATAATGTTGGAAAGATTATTAGATATATTTCATATTGCTTCAACCCAGGGGCATGGATCTCTTGCGTTGATATTTGTCATCGGTATTCTCTTTGGCGGTATCATCCAATACACCAGAGTTGACAAATTTGAGAAAATAGCCGGTTTTGCGATGTTAAAAGATACCATCGTTCCCAAAATGCTGTTTTTGGCGATAGGACTTGCGAGTATCGGACTATTTTTTATGGTTAAAATGGGTTATGCCCACTACCATATCAAGCCGGTTATGCTCGGAGGTCTGATCATCGGAGGTGCACTTTTTGGCATCTCTATGGCGATTCTTGGCAAATGTCCAGGCACTGGTCCCGTCTCTATTGCAGAAGGCAGAATCGATGTTTTAGTCGGTGCTATCGGTGGTTTGGTCGGAGGTGGTGTTTTTACGATGAATTATGATTTTTTTAAAACCCTGATGGGTGAAAATATGGGGAAACTGGTTCTCACTGACTTTTTTAAAGGACATGAAGATTTGACAATCCTGCTATTTGGGCTTGGTTTAGTAGCCATTAGCATCGCTATTCCTACACTAGAAGAGTTCGATGAAGTTGACCTGGCACAGCTTGAAGAAGAATCAGCACTTCATACCAAAGCCAAGGCTGCTAAGCTCCACCACTAAAATATCTTTGATATCACCCTGGAACTCCAGGGTGTTTTCTTTGTGTGTTCCACCTGTTGCCAATTTCTTTTTGAGCTTTTTCAGTACAACCTGTAATGTTTTCTTATCCAGGTAAAAAGGCTTCACAATGGTGACAACCTTCCCTTTTCGTTTCTCTTTGGCAATGATGAGTTGATGTTTATCGTATGCTCGGCATGCTGTTTTCTTTTCTTCTTTATCACCTTCATCCAGCGACCATCCGTCATTAAATTTTGCACCCATTTCAAACATATTTATCCTTTTAAAATTTCTTCTTCTTGCTCACACTTTAGATAAGAAGCAAATTCTTTTACCAATTTCTTTTTATCAATAGTATGTGCTTTTCCATCATAAATATTTTCTTCAAGTTCTTTGATTAAATGCTTTATTTTTGGTGTTTTATCTATCATAGGCAGTAATATTGCCAATAATGCTTTGTCATCTTTGCTCTCTAAAATCCGCTTTTCAAGTGGCTTTTGCGCGACTTTTCTGTGCATCCTAAACCATTGCCTACTCAGCCATGCCGCCGCTATCCCTGACAAAAATGCACAAAAAGCCACTATCATGATAGTCCAGGCACTATAGCTGTTTGTATCAGCCTGCACTTTAGAAGTCACTTCTTTTAGCGGTTCTTTTTTCTCCAGCAGTGCTGCCTTAGTGGAAACTTTTGCATTTTTCACCGCTATGTTGATCGCTTTGGAGTGCAGCGTATGTACAGTTCCATCAAAAAATTTAAAATCCAATGCAGGAATGGTAAAATTATGATCACTGACAATGGCAAATTTTTGTTCAAAAGCGACATCTGTCTTTTTATTGGTGAGATTGGCAGTTTTTTGTGCTTTATCCGCATAAACCGTAGCATGCGCTACATCAAGTTTAAAATCATCAATATCATCTACATTGCCTTCACCCCGAATCTTTATAGTAAGATTGACGGGTTCATTAACCCTGGTAATATTTTTATCCACAAAGACAGAAAAAGTATAGTTTCCATAGATATCAACACCTGCAGGCAGTGCTTTGACCTGCACTTTTAAAGGATTTGAAAATATAGTTTTCCATTCAATACGCTGAAAATTATAAAACTGCTGTGAACGTTGATGGATCACTCCTATATTCATCCGCCCTGATTCGATCTGCAATGTACCGCTCTTTTGCGGATACAACAGATAATTGATGCGGTAAACAGTATAGTTTCCTTCTTTTTGATTGGGGATTTTATGGGTTGTTTTTGCCCAAAAACCATGAAAAGAGGGAGGGTTAAAGTCAGCTTCTGAAAGCTGTTTGTCATTGCGCTGCATAAAAGTGTATGTCAATAACAGAGGTTCCCCAACATAAACACTTTCTTTATCAACTGACTGTGTAAATAAAAATGCATCACCCTTTGTCTGCTTTTGCTTGTGAACATCCGCTGCCGCATATAAAAGCAGTGGCAGTATTATCATGATAAGCCAGATTTTACCAAGGTTTTTCATCTACACTCCTTTTGATTGGTAACTCTTTAAATTTTAACGGCATCGTCTGTATCTTTTTATCTTCTAAATACTGTTGCCACAATTTTTCTTCTTTGGCTGTGATGGCATTCTCCTTGGCTGCATTTTCTTCTCTTTTGCCCTGTTCAGGCTTTTCTTTTTTCTTTTTATTTTCTTGTTTTTTCTTCTTTGGCTCTTTTTTCTCTTTGTCCTGATTTTGACGCTTTTGCTCTTTTTGCTGCTCTTTTTTGTCTGTGCTTTTTTGATCATTTTGTTGTTGATTTTGTTGTTGCTCTTTTAATTTTGCTTTTGCAAGTGCCAGATTGTGTATGAGATCTTTTGTATTTTTAATCTCTTGGGCTCTCTCATACACGGCAATAGCTTTTTTATAATCTTTGAGCTGAAAATAGGCATTGCCTTGATTAAAACGCTTTTTAAACACCAGATTTGCATCTGTTGTCACAACTTTGTCATAGGTACTAATTGCCTTTTTATAATCACCCGTTTTATAATGGGCATTGGCCAAATCATACATACTTTGTGCATTTTTGGTCGATTTGACGATAGATTCAAAATGTTTTGCGGCTTCTTTGTATTTTTGGGCTTGGTAAGCCTCTTTGGCTTTGGCTATATCAAAAAAATCAAACATGCCTGCTTCCATTTTTCCCTGAAACAATCCTACCATTGCAAGCACTGCTATCGCCATCCCTCCCCGTCTGGGAAACGAATGAAAAGCAAAAAGCAAAAACATGAGTGCCAGTGCCAGCGGATAGTAAAAAAGCTCCTGATATTCTTTGATATGTTTCTCTTTACCCCGATGCAGTGTAAACTTTTTCTGAATATCTTCTACCATGATTTTGATACTGTTATCATCATAATTTCCCACCACATAGGCACCCCCGCTTTCAAATGCCAGCTGCTTGATCTTTGTATTGAGTTTGGTGATGACGATATCCCCTTTTTTGTCTTTGACTGCACTGCCTCTCCGCAGTATGGGAGCACCGGCAGCTGTCGCAATAGCATAGATATATATTGTTTCTTTATAGGCTGTGGCCTTTTCTATCTCCCTGCTAAAATCACTGTTATCTCCGCCATCTGTGAAAATAATGAGAATTTTTTCTTTTGATTTTTTTAAAAAATCTTTTGCTTTTTCTATAGGGATGAGAAGATTGGTTCCTTGCAGATTCATCGAGTCCAGAGAAAGATTGTTTACAAGATATTTGAGCATCCCCCCATCCTGTGTCATTGGTGAGAGCAAAAATCCCTCCGAACTAAATGCAATGACGCCGATATTGGCTTCTTTGAAACTCTCCACAAACTCCACAAAACGCTTTTTGGCAAATGCCAGACGAGAAGGATAAAAATCTCCAGCCATCATCGATTTTGAGACATCCAGTGCCACCATCATATCAATCGTTTTTGTTTTAATGGCTACATCGCCTTTCTCATGCACAGGTCTGGCAAGCGCTACAATGATCAAAAACAGTGCCGCAAAAAGGAGTATATTGCGCCCTACTTTCCCCAGTGTGTCATTGTCAAAGCGCAATTTTTCCAAAATTTTGATATCAAAGTATTGATCCAGCAGACTCTTTTGTGAAACGATAAAATAAAAAAGGATCAATGCCGGTACTAACATCATGATAAGATATTCGGGTTTGAGAAAAATCATACCGTACCCTTTTTATTGAGTAAAAAAGTATAAAACAGCAGTGTCATAAAAGCCACAAAAAGCGGCAATTCATAATAATAATTTTTTTTGACATACTGTTCACTCTCAATTTCACTCTTTTCCAGCATATCTATGCGCGTATACACTGCCTGTAAATCTTCTTTATTATGGGCTGCAAAAAAGATGCCTCCACTCTCTTTGGCAATCATCTCAAGATGCTTTTTATCAAAATCTTTATCCTTGCCTATTCCCACTGTATAAACTTTTACACCATATTTTTTGATCAATTTCATACTCACATCAAAAGGAACATTGTCACCTCTGCTTTGGCCATCTGTGAGTAAAATCGCTATTTTAGTCTTGGCTTTTGATGTTGAAAAAAGTTTGGCACATTGAAACAAAGCATCATTGATCACCGTATAGTTTGAGCCGGAGATACCAGGATAAAGCGCGTCAATCATCTGGGAGAGTACTTGCTCATCATATGTCAAGGGTGCAGCCACATACGCAAAATTTCCAAAGACCACCAATCCTATTTGATCATTTTTTCGCATTTTTACAAAAGCCTGTGCCAATCTTTTGGAGATATCAAATTTGCTCTCACTTCCTGAGGCCAACATACCGATGTAGCGCTCACCAAATCCAAACTTCATCGAACCGCTTGAGTCCATCACCAAGGCGATAGCATATCCTTCATTCTTCTGCATTTGAATCCTGTCCTCTACTACCGGAGAGGCCAAAGCAGTAACTGCAAACAAAATAGTAAGCCACTTTAATACCCCAAGCAGCACTGCCTGATAAGACTGCGTCTGTACAAAGATATCAATATGGGGAAAAAAGAGTGCTTCACTGCGTGGTTTACAAAAACGTCCACACACAATAAAAATAACAATCAGAAAAAACCAGGCAGGATATTCAAAGTGCAATTCACCCATCCACAACCTCTAAAAAAAGATGATAATGGCTGATTGCATCGTCATCCAGCGGTGGTGGATTTTTGATAAATTTATATTTTTTCAATGTAGGTTCAAGCTGTAAAAAGATCTTTTGGCTGCGTTCATCATCTGCCAGGTAGCGTGCATATTTAGTGATTTTGTATGCTGCTTCTTTAGAATTGTCCAAATCCACTTCTTCTAATCTTTTTAAGACTTCTTTACGTGTCAAATCACGCTTTTTGGCTCTAAAATACCGAAAAAGCATATAGATGATACCACCCGCGACCAACACCACAAAAACTATCATGATAATAAAAAGATACAAAGAGATATCCGGTATCTCTTCCAATGTGCGTATATCTCTTAACTGCTCCATGTTACACCTTTATACAAATAGTTTTGACAACTTCACAAACGGATCTTCATCTGTGTATATTTTTGTCACTGCCACACGATTTTTACGACAATGTGCGTAAAAAGCATGATCTCTAAGCTGTACTTTTTCTTTATAATTTTTAACCATACTCTCATCTATATGCAAAAGCTTACTGTGAAAGGTCCCTGGATCTGACAGTGTCACTGCACCCAGGGCATGGGGTTTTTCTTCAAATCGGTCTCTTATCATGATAGCAATCACTTCATGTTTTTTGGCAAGCAGTTTCAAATCAAATATCTCAAAAAAATCACCCAACACAAAGATAATGGATCGCCTTTTGATCTGCTCAAATAATATTTTCCCCATTGCCCCGCTATCCACCACATTGCCCAATGCATTAAAATTATATACTTTTTCCACCGCTTTGGAAACGGCATGGACATTTTTAGTAGGCTTGATCATGTCAGCAACTTTATGCGTATAAATATAAGAACCAAATGTATCACCATTTTTCACAGCAGAAAAAGCCAGCAGTGCCGTCACTTCAGCAAATACTTCCTGTTTCAGGCGATGTGTACCAAAATGCACCGATCCGCCCAGGAGTGAAACGATGGCAATATTCAACTCCCGTTCTTCTCGAAATACCTTGACAAAAGGGCGCTGCATTTTGGCTGTCACATTCCAATCAATATGACGGACATCATCTCCATAGGTATATTCTCTAAGTTCCACAAAATCAAATCCTTCACCTTCAAAAATAGAAGGATTGTTGCCGGATACTTCTGAAAATATTTGTCTTTTTGTTTTGATCAGAATCTTTTTTAATGTCCCCAATAAAATCCCTTATGGCAAAGGCACTGCTGCCAGGACTTTTTCAACCACTTGATCACTGCTGACACCTTCCGCTTCTGCTTCATAAGACATAATGACACGGTGACGCAATACATCTTTTGCCATCATTGCCACATCCACCGGTGTCACGTAATCCCTCCCCCGCATATAAGCATAGGCCTTGGAAGCATTGAAGAGATTGATTGAAGCTCTGGGACTCGCTCCATACTGGATATAATCTTCCAACTCGTGAAGGCCAAAATCACCTGGATTTCTTGTAGCAAAGATCAGATCAACAATATATGCTTTTAACTCTTCATCTATGTGTACTGCTTTTACTTCTTCTT
>JANTGR010000080.1 GCA_024762875.1 Sulfurospirillum sp. | reverse complement strand
ATTATATGGAGAAGCAGATTGAAGCAGGCATTGATGTCGTGCAGATCTTCGACTCCTGGGCTGCTGCGATCGAGCCCTCCAAGTATGATGAGTTTTCTTGGAAATATATGGTAGAGATCGCCGACTATCTCAAATCCAAATATCCGCATATCCCCATCATCATGTTCCCTAAGGGTATTCCGGCATTTCTCGATCAGGTCTATGGTAATTTTGATGTCTTTGGGGTGGATTGGTCTACTCCGATGGCACTGGCCAAAGAGAAACTGGGAGAGAGATACGTCCTTCAGGGCAATATGGAGCCCTGCAGGCTCTACAGCCAGCAAGCGACCAGGGAGTGCGTCGAATCTCTAGCAGAAACGATGAAAGAGGGCAGACACATTTTCAACCTCGGCCACGGTATCCTCCCGGATGTACCCGTAGAAAATGCAAAATATTTCGTGAAATTGTGTCAGGAAGTATCCAAAAGAAAGTAGATATTTTTCTCTTCTCCCCAAAATATCGCGCAGGTCGGTGCCCCTGACTCTGCAAGCATCTGTCCGCATACGGCGGACGGAACTTCAGTTCCACCTCTGTAAACTCACTGCACAAAAGCTCCAAATAGAGATAAAAAGCCAAATGAAAAGAGTCTTATACAAGATATTATCATAACATCAAGAGTTATAAACTCCTGCATATCAGCTTTTGAGTGTCACAAGCGCTTCGATATATCCTTCCTTTGTCTCCCAGGAGCAGGTGTAGCCGCGATAGGCTGCGATCTTTTCGAGGTTGAGTGCCTCCTGCTCGCGTTCGACGATCACTCTGAGTGTATCGCCTCTGTAACTGTTCAGTACCGATTTGACCTGATGCATCATATCGGGTATCGGCAGACCGCGACGGGGGTCAAGCGGCATTCCGCGGGTATCGAGTAGACCATCTTTGAGGTTTTTGGGGACTTGGTACTCATCCATCAGCCGTTTGGATGAAGCTTTCCACTGTTCTTTTGTAAGATCGGAAGGACCGAAGAGTGCACAGTGACAAGTTCCATATTCCTTGATCTCATCTTCGACAAATTCACAGGGACACATCATCTTTTTGTCGAGTACTTTGTCCCCGGAAGGTTCAAAGCAGGGACAGTAGCGTTTCCCGAAAGTGGCTTCCATTTCGCAGAGATTGCTTTTGAGATTGGTTGTCATCATCCAGCTTGGATTGACGGTATAGTTTTTTTGCTTACAGTATTTCTCTATCCATTTTTGTTGTTTTTTTGCCGCATCTTTGTACTTGAAATAGTCTTTGAAAAAACCGATCATCATATGTATCATCTTTACTCCTTAGTTTGGCTTTTATGGTCTAATGTCAGAAAAAAGAAAAAGTGGAAAAATCAACACTTGCTGCCTGAAGCAGTAAACAGTCTATAGGCGAGATAAAACGGCCTACTGGAGCCCAAAATATGCTTTGATGCCGTCCAGTACATTGGCTACAGCAACAGAAGCGAGGATAATCCCCATAACTCTACTGATAATACTTGCACCACTGTTACCGATGATTTTTTGTATGTAGCTTGCAAACAGCAGTAAAATAAGCACTATGAGCAGTACCGAGAGCATGATAAGTGTTGTTTGAAACTGCTCAAAGATCGTGTAGGTTTCGTTTTTGGTCATCAATACAGCTCCCAGCATCGCTCCGGGACTTGCGATGGAGGGCATCGCCAGAGGAAAAATAGCAGCATCGCTACTACTGGTAGATAGGCTATCTATTTCCTCTTCAGGTTTACTCTCCCCAAAAATCATAGTAAGTGCAAATAAAAAAAGTACAATCCCACCTGCTACCTGGAAAGCCGAAAGAGGTATATCCATCGCCGTGAGTATGATTTCTCCTCCTACTACAAAAAATACTAAAACTCCAGCAGCGACAGCTGTAGCAATGATAGCAGTTTTTTTCTTTTTGTATTCATTGAAGTGTGTCGTGACTGCTATAAAGACGGGTATACTTCCAATAGGGTCAATAACAGCAAAAAAGAATATAAAAGTTGGCAAAAAACTTTCCATAAATTCTATTCCCCCGAATTTGGCTTCATCTGCTATTTGATTTCCTGCAAGAATACATAAGCTACCCACTTGGTTTTCTAGCTAGGCAAATGGCAATTTTTATCTTTCCAAAGTATACTTTGCAACTCTTTAGCTTTGCTGATTTTTATATGTTTAAAAGTTAGAGTCGCCTCTATTGACGATATGGTAATATCCTGCTCTCTCTATTTTTAGTCTCCTTGCAAACATCTATCTACATATAGATGTTTAAAAAAGTACAAGATATGAAAGAGAGAAATAGTATAATAGTAGAGGCGTACAAAGATGGGTATTCTCAGCAGATGAGTGTTGAAGTATAGGGATTAACTCAATAAGCGGTGTTTGGAATGATTAAGAAGAGGAGTTATGGTTGTTGTCAGACCCCTTAACTCCTAACTCGGATAAAGCAGTGGGCATGGCGAGATGAATTATCATCATATAAGAGTCGAGACAAACAGCAGTGATAGGCCGTATCTCTCCCTGATCTCTTCTTCATTGAGGGGCACATTCGGCCATTTTTTTAAAAACCAAACGTGTATCTCCTCTTCTTATGCTTGTAATCACTGTTTGTATTCCAAAGAGTGTCTTTATTATATATTTTATGAAACTGATGAAGTTCCGCCTTTTCGGTTTGATGCCAGGCTTTATGCAGACAGATATGATTTTGGTATTTATATTTACGGTGATGCGGTTACTGCTTTGAGACCAATTCTCAGTGCTTTAAGTTCGATGCTGCATACCAAAACGATAACAGACAGAAAATTGTCTTTCCCTCGCAGTACTATTTTCCTCAACACTGTAGCACTAACGTTCGATGACAAAAATATTTTACAGCCCTTCGATGATACTCCCCAAACATTGAAAATTACCGAGTATCATCGAGAGGTAAAGGTGCAGTTGGTAACTCCACTCTATTTAAAATCCCCAAAGAGCCGATTTAAGAATACCATAGAAATTGAAGATATTCTGTTGTCTATTTTTAAACGAAAGTACTATTTTGAGCACAGTGAAAAGGTATTTGAGCTGGACTATGCACCAAGTTACAAGCTGATTTCTTCAGAGTTTAGGGTCTTCAGAGAGAAGACACGCAGCGACAGGCAACAAAAGTATTTAGCCCTTCTGGGACTTGTCGGGAGGGTGGTTCTCTCAGATCTGGATGAAAAAAGCTTCGAGTTGCTCAAGTGGGGAGAGATACTTGCATTGGGCAACAAAGTTACCAAAGGACAGGGTGTCATTGCATTAAGGTATTGAGCGAAACAATCATACATCTGCCTTATCTAAAACAATTTAGATAAAATAGAGTTAGTTGAATGTGAAGGGGGAAAGTTTAGATGGCGTATTTGTATGGGGCGAGTATCCAGGGGATTCAGGGATTTATTTTTGAGAGTAATAAACTCAAGACAATCATTGGAGCCAGCGAAATAGTAAAAATATTTGACAATATTGAGTTCAAGAAAGAATTTGACTTGGATAAAGAGCCGACAATACTGTTGCAGGCAGCCGGTAATATTAGATTAAAAATAGACAACGAAACAGATGCAAGAAAAATTGCCAATATTTTACCCAAGTATATTATGCAAATGGCATACGGCATAACTGTTTCGCAGGCATTGGTAGATATAGATAATGATTCACGGTGTAAAAACAGTGAGAGCCGTGAACAGTGTGCAAAAAAAATATTGGAAAACAAGCTCAAAGCGCAACGCAACAAAGTCACAATACCACTGGATAGTACCATTAGCTTAATGCAGCCGGCACCAAAAAATGCCAGACCGGCTGTAGAAAAAGATGAAAAGTCAAAAGATTTTATCTCTAGGAGTACCAAACAGAAACTTGGAGCACAAAAGTGTGATGAATACCGTAAGAGCAATAAAGGCATATATATATCTGAAATATCAAAACTTTCCAACAAGAAAAGTAAAGTAGCTATTATCCATGCGGATGGCAATGGACTTGGCAATATTGTTCGTAACTATACAGGTGATGATATGGCGGAGTTTTCCAAAAATCTGGATGAGGCGACGCACAATGCATTTGACCTTGCTATTGCAGAGATGGGGGAGAAATTTAAGTATAGAGAGGTGATCCTGGGCGGTGATGACCTGACTATGATATGTGATGCAGATTTCGCACTAGAGTTTACTGCGTCATATTTGGGATATTTTGAAAAACAGACTGAGGCATTGCTACGAAGATTCAAAAATAGTATCGATATCACAAGTGCAAAGATGCAAAACTATGACGGTACGATGACAGCGTGTGCCGGTGTCGCTTTTTGTCACGAGAAGTACCCATTTCATTTTGCTGTGGATTTGGCAGAGGCTTTGTGCAAGCAGGCAAAGGAGCGCTCCGGCAGGGCAGACTCCTGCGTGATGTTCCATCATAATCTTGGCTCCTACTATGATAATTGGGATGGTGTAAAAGAGAGAGAATTGACTATCGTATACAGCGGTGAACATAACAATGATGTGAATGCATACTCTTTTGATTTTGGCCCATACTATATTAATAGAGAGGATAAAGCCAGGCTATCTGATCTTTTAGAGCTACATAAGTTTATGAGGGGCAATGAAGATGCACCTTTGTCTGGACTGAGGGAGTGGATAGAGGAACTTTATGATAATCATCTTCATGCTAGGACGCTGCTAAAACGCATCGGGTCTAACTTGAGCAAAGAAATCAATAATGAATTAAATGAGAAACTAAAAAAACTTCACGACGGTCTATCTATGCAAAAACTTATTGTAAACGTGGCAGAAGAAGAAAAAACACCGATCTTTGATCTTTTGCAACTTGAAGCAGTATTTGGAGGTAAAAAATATGTGTAGGGAGACCCCGGACGCAACAGAACAAAAAATCTATAGTTATACGATTGAGCTATTGGATTTTTGGCAAGTAGGCAGCGGATTGACAGGTGGTGTGAGCGTCGATAGTTTGGTGCTCAAAGATGCAAAAAATTTACCCTATATTCCTGGAAAAGTCTTAAAAGGTTTGATAAAAGAACTGGCAGGAGAGTGTCTTGAAGAGTGTTTTGGCAAAGGGGGCATAGGCGAAGCGTTGGCTTCCGTTTTTTCAAATGCAGAACTTGGCAGTGATACCAAAAAAGAGATAGCAGATAACAAACTCGGGCGATACTTATATCGAAAAATCACTACAACAAGTATGGATAATGAAAAAGGTATCGCTGAAGATGATACACTTCGTTCGGCAGAAGTGGTAGTACCCGTTAAATTGTATGGAACTATCAGCTGTAGCAAAAACTGTAAAAGTATTATAGAAAATGCCATGAGGAGACTTAAACGCCTGGGTATGGGACGCAACAGAGGTTTTGGACGCTGCAAAATGACACTAGGAGACAAAATAGCAGAAAATAACAACACTGAAATATCCACCAAGAACAATAAAAAGCAGTACCTGAAATGCACCTTTATAAATGATATTGTACTGCTTGGCTCTTCCAATACAGAGGGCAGGCAGCAGGTGTTGGATTTTATTCCTGGTAGTGCTGTGCTTGGCATTGTTGCCGGAGCTATTAAAAAAGGAGAAGTAGGTTTAGATTTTGAAACACTGCTGAATGGCTCCATAAGATTTAACGATAGTACACTTTTAGTAGATGACAAGCCGGCGTTTCGTATACCCTTTAGCTACTTTCAGCCCAAAATTGCAGATGAAAACTCCAAGCTCTGCTATAACCATCCGTTTATCACTGAGAAAGAGCATGATGATTATCAGATGGTACAACTTAGAAGCGGCTACATGACCAAAGACGGCAAACAGGTGGATTTGCAGTATAGCTATGAGCAGAAGAGTGCCAATTCCAAAAGAAGCAAAGCCCAAAACAGAGATGATATGTATGGCTATAGCGCCATTGCCAAGGGAACACAATGGCTTTTGAGTATAGAGGGAGATGATGGCAGTAAGGTTAAAGAGATCAGCAATTATCTTTTGGATGGCAAGCATAGAATAGGCAAGTCAAAAAGTGCACAGTATGGAGAGGTAAAATTTGAACTGTTCAGCGATAGTGAAGCCTGGAAAAAAGTATCAGCCAAAAGCAACAAGACTTTAGCACTATTATATGTCAAAAGTCGATTAATGCTTATCGATAAAAAAGGACAACCCACTTTTGAGCCAACTTCTGATAATTTAGGATTAAGTAGCGGTGAAATAGATTGGGAACATACCCAAATACGCACAACCAGCTATACCCCTTATGTGGGTTCTCAAAAGAGCAGGAGTTTTGAACGTATTATTATAGAAAAGGGCAGCGTGATTGCTATCGAAAACCCGCCGGAAGATTTACTTGATACTATAAGAGTAGGCTCTCTATGGGCAGAAGGTTTTGGCGAGATACTGGTGGACCCTGCATTTTTATGGGAGCAGTATCCTGATCTTGAAAAACACAAAGGTAATCCCATACCAACAGATACAGATGTCGAAAAAGATGTAAATCTCTTAAACTATTTAGCAGCCCAAAAAAGTAAAAGAGATTTGGAGTTTGAGATAATTGACAAGGTTGAAAGCAGTGCCGGATCATTCTCCGACAAAATTACCAATGCGCAGTGGGGAGTGCTTCGCTCATTTGCAACAAACCCTGATGTAACGGATATTCGAGAAAAGATAGAGATATTTATATCGGACGGTAAAAATAAATCTATGTGGGAAAAGCAGGGAGACGAGAAAAAACTTCTTGCCCTCTTAGATGAAGCAGCAGATAAAAAGCTGTTCATTAAACTGTTGGCCAGTTATAAACAACAGCAAGGGAGGAGAGCATGAGCAAACACTATGTAGCCGATATCATTTTGGAAGCCAAAACACCACTGCGCTTTGGCAGCGGTACCAATAGTATAGCGATGGATATGCCGGTACAGAGAGATTGGAATGATCTGCCCATAATTCTGGGCAGTTCCATAGCCGGTGCACTAAGGGCAAAGTATGATAAAGCTGAAGCTAACAAACTCTTTGGTTACCAAAAAGAGAGAAAAAATGAGGGAGTTGCATCAAGTATTATCATCAAAGAAAAAAAAGATGAGGAAGTCGCATCAAGTATTATCATCTCAAATGCCTTGCTTGTCGGTGATAAAGAGAAGGTGTGCGAAGCATTGAGTACCGACATAACCAATGATGCAATCTATCAATATTTTATGGATTTACCTCTACGACAACACACTGCCATAGACCATAGAGGCACAGCAAAAAAGGGCAGTAAATATGATGAAGAGATCATATACAAGGGCAGTCAGTTTAAGTGCCGCATAGAGCTGGAGAGTGAGAACAAAGACGAGTTTACAAAGCTGCTTGAGCATTTCCGAAAACCCTTGCTGCTTGGCGGGGGCGGCAGCAAAGGTTTCGGAAGAGTAGGGGCAATCAGTATCCATTATGCTTTGCTTGACCTGGATGCCATACCCTTTTCATTAAACGATGAACTCAAAGACGCTATTGAGATTCAGAGTTTTGCAGATGACACTGCAACCTATACACTCACCTTGAAACCAGAGAGTTTTTTTATGTTTGGTAGTGGATTTGGAGATGAAAAAGGAGATGTGGATTCTACGGCAGTGTATGAATACGAGATAGACTATTACACAAAGAGCAGAAGCAAAAGAAAATTGTTGATTCCCGCCACATCCATCAAAGGAGCTGTAGCTCATCGTGTAGCTTACCATGCCAATGAGACTGCCGGTATCTATGCAGATGAAATAGAGTTAAGTGATTTTGATAACTATCTTGGAGAAAACAACCCGGTAGTCTCTGCACTTTTTGGACACAAAAAAGAGAGCAGGGATGGTAAAGAGTCGGGACACAAAGGTTATGTTCGCATAGAAGATGCATACCTGGAAAACTATAATACCAAAGTCTTCGACCACAACTCTATAGACCGTTTTACAGGAGGAGTGATAGACGGAGCACTTTTTGCTGAAGAGACTACAAGCGTTGAGCGGATAATACTGCATATAGAGGTGGATGATAGGATTACAGACAGTGTAGTGTTGAATGACGAGGCTATTAACCCGAAGTCTATATTGGAAAGAGCCCTCATAGACATATGTACTGGAATGTTGCCACTAGGGGGTATGACAACCAAAGGACATGGTGTCTTTGACGGGAAGCTGGAAAAGGGTGATGAGGTAATAATAGATAGATTGGGTGAGGTAGAAGCATGACAAGGCAAGAGATAACAGAATACATAAACAGTTTAGAAAATGTAGAAGGCTATGTGCAGTTTTCACACAGACCACTAGACTCCCAAAAAGATATATGGGAAAACAATACTCCCAAGAGTGTAGATGAGGAGGAAGAGGGGTTTATCGTAGAGGCACATTTTTTTGACAGCACAAATAGCATCACTATTTATCGACATAATGAGTTTTGGTATGTTGATGAGGTAAATATATCTGATATCAATGGTGATGATATGCAAAAATATATGACAAAGTATGGCAGATATGTCAAAATGGCTCAGATATGGGAACCTGAAAAAGATAAATATTGCGAAGATATGGAAGTACTGAAGCTCAAAAAGGTAGTATTTGCAGGTTTTGAAAATGCATAAAATAAAAGATCTGAACACATTTGAAAAAGAGGAGTTGCTCAAGCAGCTCAAGATAGGCTGGACTTACAACTCCAATGCTATAGAGGGCAATACCTTGGAGTTGGGTGATACGGCTTTTGTAATAGAAAATGGATTGACGGTTAAGGGCAAATCGTTAAAAGATCACAATGAAGTACTCGGCCATGCCAGAGCGATAGACCTTATCTATGGGTTGATACAAAAAGAGAGCTTTGCAGAAGAGGATCTGTTTGTGCTCCACAAAGCTGTCAT
>JANTGR010000079.1 GCA_024762875.1 Sulfurospirillum sp. | reverse complement strand
AGCATAGAGCCTATCATGATAGAGTCTGCGCCTACAGCCAGGGCTTTTGAAAAATCACCAGAGTATTTGATACCGCCATCAGCGATGATGGGAATACCCAGCTTTTTACCTTCTTTGGCACACATCGCAATGGCAGTGATCTGTGGTACACCGACTCCTGCTACGATACGGGTGGTACAGATTGAACCTGGCCCGATACCGACTTTTGCCGCATCTGCACCTGCTTCATAGAGTGCGCGTACAGCTTCAGGTGTGGCGATATTGCCAGCGATAACATCTACATCAAAACTCTTTTTGATCTCTTTGACTGTATCGATGATGCCTTTTGAGTGACCGTGTGCAGAGTCAAGAACCAGGACATCCACGCCTGCTTCTACCAGTGCTTTGGCACGATCCATCTGTCCGACACCGATGGCTGCACCACAGCGCAGTCTGCCCTGTTTGTCTTTATTGGAGTTTGGAAATTCTTTTCGTTTTTTGAGATCTTTGATGGTGATGAGCCCTGCGAGGGTACCATTTTCATCAACCAGCGGCAGTTTTTCGATTTTGTTTGTTTTAAAAATCTCTTCAGCTTCATTGAGAGAGATACCGTGTAAAGCAGTGATGAGCGGTGCTTTTGTCATTACATCTTCTACTTTTTGTGTGAAATCTTTTTCAAATCTTAAATCTCTGTTTGTGAGAATACCGACAAGTTTATTGGCATCATCTACTACCGGAAAACCGGAAATCTTGTAGTCTGCCATCAAGTCAAGTGCAGCTTGCAGGGTATCATAGGGTTTTAAGTGAATGGGTTCATTGATGATACCGCTTTCACTCTTTTTCACCCGTTCTATCTCTTTGACCTGTGAGTCAATATCCATATTTTTATGGATGATACCGATGGCTCCCAGTCGCGCCATCTTGATAGCCGCCTGGTGTTCGGTCACAGTATCCATCGCGGCTGAGACGATAGGGATTTTGAGTGTGATGTTTTTTGTAAGTTTGGACTGGATATCTACTTCTTTTGGCAGTACTTCAGAATATTGAGGGACTAAGAGAATATCTTCAAATGTCAATGCTTTGGTTCGGATATTTATCATGATAACTCCTGCTTGTTGATAATTTGTTCTAAACTGAGGGCACCGTCGAAAAGTGTCTGCTCATCGAGGGCTTTGGCGATAAACTGTGCGCCAATTGGCAGGCCTTCACTGCTTTTACCGACCGGCAGTGAGATAGCCGGCAGTCCGGCAAGGTTGATACCGATGGTGTAAATATCACTCAGGTACATTTCCAGGGGATCTTGAATGGCACCTATTTTGAAAGCAGCTGTGGGTGCAACGGGTGCAAAAACCAGATCAGCTTCTTGAAAGATCGCGTTGTATTGGTCACGGATAAGATGTCTGGCTTTTTGGGCCTTGATATAATAAGCATCATAATATCCGGAAGAGAGTACAAAAGCACCTATCATGATACGGCGTTTGACTTCATCTCCAAAACCTTCACTGCGGCTTTTGATGTAAGACTCTTTGAGGCTGCCCGGGTTCGCTGTCCTGTATCCATAGCGAATGCCGTCATAGCGACTGAGATTGGCGCTGGCTTCGGCAGATGCTGTGATGTAGTAGGCTGCTATTTCATACTTGGGATTGACCATCTCTTTGTAGATGACAGTGTGTCCTGCCTCCTGGAGTGCATCGAGTGCACTTTGCATCGTCTTTTGGACATCATCGCTGGCTTCTTCAAGGTGGCTTTTGACAACGGCAATGGTCAGTTTTCTTTCTGCATTCAGTTTGTCAGCTACTGATTCATGCGGGATGTTCATACTGGTTGAATCTTTTGCTTCATGCCCGGCAATGATATCATAGAGGATGGCAGCATCTTCAACATTTTGTGTAATAGGACCGATTTGATCAAGTGAAGATGAATAGGCTCCCAGTCCATAACGGCTTACTTTGCCATAGGTCGGTTTCATCCCGACACAGCCACAGAAACTGGCTGGCTGACGGATACTTCCACCCGTATCACTTCCCAGTGCGGCAACTGCCAGTCCGGCGGCAACGGCTGCTGCTGATCCGCCTGAACTTCCACCCGGTACACGACTGTTGTCATGCGGGTTTTTGGTGATACCGTAAAAAGATGTTTCTGTGGAACTGCCCATTGCAAATTCATCCATGTTGGTACGTCCAAAAGGACTCAGACCATGGGCGAGTAATTTGTTGATAACGGTAGCGTTATAGGGCGCAACATAACCTTGCAGGATCTTGGAAGAAGCGGTGACATTCCAGCCTTCGACCTGAATATTGTCTTTGATGGCGATTGGAACACCGGCACCGAGACTGTTGACTGCTTCACCGGTAAATTGTTCAACATAAGCACCTAAATCTTTTTGTGATTCAATCTTTTGTGCTAAATCTTGTTTTAATGCAGCTAATTCATCTGCAGATAGCGTGAGTGCTTTTTTGAGTGTAATCAAACTGTCCCCTGATACGTAAAATTGAGTGATTTTACCATAAAGGGGATAAAAGTTATTTTGATTTGTCGAAGTTTATCTTTTTGTAGAGTTCCCGGACGGCTGCTTCACCAAAATCACTGCTTAAAAAAGATGCTTTATGGGGATTTGAGATGCGGACTTTGAAGTAGTGATCTTTGAGTGTTGCAAGGTAGGCAACAGAGTAAAAAGGAAGGTTTTTGTTTTCGATGTCATAAATACCGCGGAAAGCCTGATGGGTGGCATCGAGATTGATTTTGTCTTCTTTGAGGGTTTTAAATTTTTTGAATTCTCCTGATTTTGCCATAAAAAAGAGGGTACTTTTTAATTCATTGTATTGGCTGGAGAGATTACTGTCTTGGGTCTGTGGATAAAGATAACAATCAAGATAGGCTTTGGTTTTTTTGGTATCGATATAGCGTATCAGGGTACCCAGGCTTTTGTTTTTGAAATCTTTTTTACTTTCAAATTCATAACTGCCGATGGTAGTGGGGTAGTGGATTTTGGAGAGATCGAGTGGGGCTTGTCTGCTTTTTTGGGCTGTGGTAACTTTTTTGGCGGCACATCCACCCAGAAGCAGGGAGAAGATGACAAAAAGTGAAAAATAAACAGTTTTCATGTTATACGTCCTTTTTTTAAATAATCTTATTATTTTAACATAAAATTACTATTAAAATCTATATTTTATAAAATATTAATTTTTTGCTATCATGATAGAAGGAGAAAATGATGAAATGGAGACTTCTTTTACTATGTTTTTTTAGTATATCATTGATGGCAGACAGACTGCAGAGTCAAAAGGCGGAGTATGCGATCAGTTATGGTATCGTCGGGGTTGTAGGGCATGGCACTGCTACTGTCATGATAGAAAAAAATCACTACAAAGTGGAGATAAAAGCAGCGACACAGGGGATTGCCAGAGTGCTCAGTCAGGGCAGAAAAGACTGGATGATGAGTGAAGGAAAAATCATCAATGGCGTGTTGCTGCCGGATTATTTTAAAAAGGTTGTCACGCAAAAACATAAAACCAAAAGCAAAACATACCGCTTTTATCATGACAGACACAAGGTCGTTGTCACGGCGCACAGCCGCCAAAAGATCAAAGAACTTTCGACGATGGATATCGTGATGGGTAAAACCAAAAAAGATATCGCATTTAAAGTGACTGAAAGCGAACATCAGGAAGTGCTGCCTTATTATGCCAAAGATGATCTTCTCTCGCTGTTTATCAATCTCAAGCGTTATCTGCATGGACGTTTTGATGATCTGCCTTTGACTGATCTGCATGCAGTAGGCGGGGATAAAAAAGATGGCCTGGTACGTGTTTATTCACCGCAGAGCGATGCGATCAGAACGATTTTGGGAGCAGGGGGACATCTCATCGTAGTGCTGATCAATCAGGATATATTTTCCAGTAAAAAAGGAGAGCTTTTTATCAAGCTCAATGATGCGGGTGTGGCACTGGGTGCGGTACTCAAAGATGTGGTTTTATTTGGAGATGTACGTATGCAGTTGACAAAACTGCAGAAAGAGGGTGCGGGAAACTTAGCTCTTTTTCTTGACAAAGAGGATGCCCGCCCCAGTCAGCAGTAAAATGAGACCAATGGTCTCAAAGATAAAAGAGAGCGTGACAGGCTGAGAAAGATCAGGCATCAGTTTAATACCTCTTCACAGCGTGCACACAGGCTCTCTTCATCTTGACTGTTTAGTTTCCAGCAGCGCGGACATTTTCCCTCTCTGCCAAGCAGTACTTTGTACTGGTCATTATCGACAGAGAAAGTGGCCAATGCATCATCCTGGTCATCCGATACAATACTGCTGACTGTAAACCAGTCCTCGGCATCAACTTTTTGGAGGGTGTGAATTTTTTCTGCTGTAGTGTATAGTGCCAGCTCCAGTGTGGATTTGATTTTTTTCTCTTTTTTGAGTTTGTCAACGATCTCAAAAAATTTCTCTCTGGCTTCTTTCATATAGGCAGCATCAAATGTTGATGAAACTTGCTCAAGCGGGGTATAAGTGATGTCAAAAACATCGTTTAATCCCTCTTTGATCACAGATGGTGCATACTCCAGTACTTCATCGATTGTATAAGTCAATACAGGAGCAGTCAGTGCCAGAATCTGCTGGGCAATGCGTGCCATGGCAGATTGGGCAGAGCGTCTGAGATGGTCTTCTTTTGCATTACAGTAGAGTCTGTCTTTGGAAATATCCAGATAGATTCCGCTGAGTTCTGTTGTGATGAAGTAATTCAGCAGTGACATCGCTTTGGAAAAGTCATAGTTTCGTAGATGCATCTCGACATTGTCAAAAACAGTTTTGGCTTCTGAGAGTATCCATTGATCCAGTGTATTCATATCCTGACTTATCATGATAGTATCCAGATCATCTACATTGGCCAGTAAAAATCGCAGCGTATTTCGAATCTTTCTGTATTGTTCACTGACCTGTTTGAGAATTTCATCGGAGATTTTTTGGTCGTTTTGGTAGTCACTCATGGCAACCCATAGACGCAGTATCTCGACACCATACTTTTTGGCTATATCATTTGGTGCAACAACATTGCCTTTTGATTTACTCATCTTCTCACCATTTTTATCCATGGTAAAGCCATGTGTGACGACATTTTTATAGGGAGCGATTTTATTGACGGATGAAGAGATCAACAAAGAGCTTTGGAACCAGCCGCGATGCTGGTCGCTTCCTTCCAGGTACATATCTGCCGGATAGTGACCTGCATCATACTGGTCTGATTCGAGTACTGCTCTCCAGGTGGAACCGCTGTCAAACCAGACATCCAGGATATCCATCACTTTTTCCAAATCATCAGGATTATATTCACTTTCAGGGGCAAGTAGATCTTTGATCTCCAGATCCCACCAGGCATCACTGCCTTTTTCTTCGAAAGTCTGTGCGATAAAATCGAGGACTTTTTCATCCAGGATCACCTCTCCTGTTGTTTTGTCTCTGAAAAATGCGATCGGCACACCCCAGTCACGCTGTCTTGAAATACACCAGTCAGGTCTGTTTTCAATCATAGAATTGAGTCTGTTGATACCTGTTTGAGGATAAAATGTCACGCCCTGCATATTTTTAAGGGCGTTGTCTCTGAGTGTTTCTCCCTCACTTTCCATATCCATTGCGATAAACCATTGTTTGGTAGCACGATAGATCACCGGTTTGTGTGTTCTCCAGCAAAACGGATAAGAGTGGGTAAATTTGCTTACTTTGAGCAGATTGTCGCCCAGGAGTTCCAAGATAGGCTCATTGGCTTTGAAGATATGGGTACCGACAAAATTTTCAGGTGACGGAAGCAGACACTCGCGTACAACACTCTCATCAAAAAGTCCACTGTCATCAACGGGCATCAATACTTCCAAATCATACTTGAGTCCAACACGGTAATCATCTTCACCATGTCCCGGTGCGGTATGGACACAGCCGCTACCACCATCCATTAATACATGTTCGCCAAGGATAATTTGGGATGTCCGGTCATTGAGCGGGTTGATGGCCTGGAGATTTTCGAGCTGTGAAGCAGGGAATGATTGTGCTATGTCTCCAAAAACAACCTGTTCTTCTTTGAGTGCGTCAAATCTTTTTTTGGCAACAATGTAGCCGTCAGTAGTGAGTACATATGTTTCATCCGGATTTAAAGATATCCCTGTATTTGCCGGCAGTGTCCATGGTGTAGTAGTCCAGATGACCATGGCAGCTTTGTCTACACCCAGTGTGGTTTTGGATTTTGGACTCAGTTCAAATGCAACATAGATTGAATAATCCTCTTTATCCTGATACTCCACTTCTGCTTCGGCCAGTGCTGTTTTGGCTGCCCATGACCAGTAAACAGGCTTGCTTCTTTCTATCAAGAGGCCTTTTTTGGCGATATCACAGAGTGTTCTATAGATATCTGCTTCAAATGGAAACTTGAGTGTGAGGTAGGGATTTTCCCAGTCAGCGACGACGCCTAAGGATTTGAACTCCTCTTTTTGGATGGCGACAAATTTTTGTGCATGTTCACGACAGAGTCTTCGTATCGTTGTGATAGGCATACTCTTTTTCTTTTCACCCAATTTCTTTTCTACCTGCTGCTCGATAGGCAGACCATGGCAATCCCAGCCCGGTACAAAACGAACATCTTCCCCGAAAAAGTAGTGTGTTTTGACAATCACATCTTTCAGTACTTTGTTGAGTGCATGGCCGATATGGATGTTGCCGTTGGCATAGGGAGGACCATCATGCAGTGTAAAGGCTTTGTCTGCATTTTTTCTTTTTTCTTTCATAAGACGATAAACATCTTTTTCATCAAACCATGATTTGTAGCGTTTGGGTTCTTTTTCCGGTAGGTTTCCGCGCATCGGAAACTGGGTGTTAGGTAAAAGCAGGGTATCTTTATAGTTCATTGTCTGGGACTTCCTTATACATATAATGCCGCGGAGTTTATCTAAATCGTGCTTATAGCGTGCTAAAGTGCTATCATAGTATAATGCATATATGTTTTAAGAGAAAAGGACATGATCATGATAAATGTACTGGTTGTTGTAGGTAACAACATCAAATACAACAAGATATTTATGGCGTATTTGGAGCGGAAAGTCGAGGAAAAGGTCGGTTATATCGATGCAGTCTATCACCTGGACAAGAATGACTCTGAACTTTTTCTCACACTTGAAGAGATCATCGCGAGTAGCCACAATGTTGTGATCGCTACCCGGGATGCTTATGCCCTTGTAGGCAAGATACTGTGTACTTTGACAAAAGACAGTATGACACTCAAAGAAGATATCCTGGCACCGGCAAAGGCATCCAAGATCTATCATGATAGCTATCTGCTTGGCTTTGGGGGGAGTTTGATCAATGTCTTGAAAATCAAAGAGCAGGAGATGCTGCCGCCTGTCATGATCGAGTGTAAGCGTAACAGTGTTGATTTCTTTTTGGTGGATGCCGAGAGTGCATGGGACCTGGAACAGTTGGAAAATATCATCAAAGTCAATGATGTCAAGATGCGTATCACACAGCTTATCCAGGGATTGTCTGCTGTGCATGTATATGATTTTAAACATGCACAGTATGATGGATTTATGCAGGCAATAGCTTTTGGTTTCAGGGATAAAGTGCTGTTTGGGAGTGATTTATCATCTATTATTGCAAAGCGTCTGATAGAGAGTGACACAAAAGTGACTTGTGCGGAGAGCTGTACCGGCGGGCTGATTGCCAGTGAGATTGTCAAAAATAGCGGTGTATCAGCGATCTTCAATGGCAGTATCGTCAGCTATGCCAATACTATCAAGATAAAAGCACTGGGGGTGAAGTCATCTACGCTGAAAGAGCATGGTGCAGTCAGTGTGCAAACTGTTTATGAGATGTTGGAAGGTGCGCTTAAAACAATGGATGCAGAGATGGCGATCGCTGTCAGCGGGATAGCCGGTCCGACAGGGGGAAGTGAAGAAAAACCAGTCGGAACAGTTTATATCGGAGCAAAAAGCAAAGAAGGAGAGACTTTGGTAGAGAAGTTACTATTGAAAGGTGATCGTATGTATATCCAGCAACAAGCGTTGTTTTGGGGCTTGAAACTGCTTTTATTGAGTGACAAAAAACTTTTTTTTAATTTTCTTCCAAAAACCCTTGACAATTGAAATAAATTTATATATAATTTCACCTCACTTGTCAAGCATGGCAAGCAAAAATGACTCGTTAGCTCAGTTGGTAGAGCATCTCACTTTTAATGAGGTGGTCGCTGGTTCGAATCCAGCACGGGTCACCATTTTCATTGTTTTATTAGCATAAAGTCAATGAGGTTTTTATGACCCCATCGTCTAGTGGCCCAGGACCCCGCCCTTTCACGGCGGTAACAGGGGTTCAAATCCCCTTGGGGTCGCCATTTATTGTTTGATTTGAGTCCTGGAAAATCAAACACTTTTTTTATCACATCCGGTCGCTTAGCTCAGTTGGTAGAGCGCCACCCTTACAAGGTGGATGTCACAAGTTCGAGTCTTGTAGCGACCACCATAATTTTTAAATGCGCGGCGGTAGTTTAGTTGGTTAGAATGCTGGCCTGTCACGCCGGAGGTCGCGAGTTCGAGTCTCGTCCGCCGCGCCATTTAAACTCCCTATTTAGACACCTCAATCATTTAAGTTTTCTACTGTGCCAAAAATCAATTCTTAAGCTACAAACCTCCTACTCAATAAGCTGCATATTATTTTATTACGATAACATTTTACATAAAAATGATCATATCATGATAGGGTATATTGTATCAATGCACTATCTTTAAAGCCTGCGGTTAGCATTGGAGTTTAAATGGCGCGGCGGACGAGACTCGAACTCGCGACCTCCGGCGTGACAGGCCAGCATTCTAACCAACTAAACTACCGCAGCGCATTTAAAAATAAGGGTGGTCGCTACAAGAC
>JANTGR010000078.1 GCA_024762875.1 Sulfurospirillum sp. | reverse complement strand
TATGAAATACATGCACGACCGCTGCCTGACTGGGTACGTTGCCAAAGAGATTAAAGCCATCCATCACTTCAAGTGCCGCTTTTGCCATACCAATTGAACTGCCGTTGATCTCTGTTGTCCCATGATTGATCTTATTGCCTCTCTCCCAGATACCAAAATCCGGTGTACAATATGCACGACTGACATAATGTACCAGATTTTGAATGAAACAGACTTCATCCGTTGTATAAACGATACGCAGTCCAGAGGCAATCATCTGTCCCATCATCAAAAGATAGAGTGATGTAGCATCCAGCTGTAAATGTCCCCATTCATCATCTCCCACTACAGGCAATCCGGTCTTTGTGCCATATTTTGCATGCAGTGCATCAGAAGGGTTCAGCGTCTTTTTAAACTTTTCAACATGATCTGCCTGACGCATCATCGCCATCAATAATCCCCGCATCAGTTTGACAACACTCTGTGAGAGCAAAAAACTGCGGTGATGCGCCGGATCATACTTACGGTAAGAGAGTGCCAACCCCCAGACACTTAAGATACTATACACATTGTCCCGCACCCATGCATCGGTATAATCACCATGGGCATTCACTGCTGTACTGGCTGGGAGCAGTCCCGTGATAGGGTCTTGACGGGAGAGAATGATCTTATCGACTGCCTGGAAATGTCTTTCTAAAGAAGCAACTATCTTATCACTGTTCATTGATTCATACCTTTACGCACACAGGGTCTACCTGCTTTTATTATCATGATCATAACACAAAGGCTCTTTTAGAGATGTTAGCCTACTCTAAAATCAAGAGATAATTGCCATTCATGTGGTTATTAAGGGCACCTCCAACAACCACAGGTACTCATAACATCACTAGCTTTTTCTTAACTCGCAGGACTAGCTATAGCTAATTCAAGAGTGAGTAACGACGCATAAGAAAAAGCTAGTGATGCCCACAGGGTGAGCTTTGAAAAAGCAATCTTCACAAAGATATTTTCTCATCTTAGCTACAGCTAGGATTTAAAAAATCTCATTGCAAATCTTACCTTTTCAAAACCCATTATGAGTACCTGTGGTTGTTGGAGGTGCCCTTAACCTTAGATGCACTATAATTTCAGAAAATCCACAAAAGAGAAACCATGTCAGACAAGTTAATTAAAATATTTGATACCACCCTGAGAGACGGCGAACAAAGCCCCGGTGCATCTATGAATATGGAAGAAAAAATTCAAATTGCCTTGCAACTGCAAAAACTCAATATCGATGTCATTGAAGCTGGTTTTGCAGCAGCAAGTCCCGGTGATTTTGATGCTATTTCCAAAATTTCACAAGTGATAGACAAGAGTACAGTATGTTCCCTGGCCCGTGCCATCAGCCGCGATATCAAAGCTGCAGGCGATGCTATCAGCCAAGCCAAGCAAAAGCGTATTCATACCTTTATCGCGACCAGTCCGATCCATATGCAGTATAAACTGAAGATGTCTCCGGATGAAGTGATCAAAAGAGCTGTCGATGCGGTAACCTATGCCAAAACTTTTACCGATGATGTTGAATTTTCCTGTGAAGATGCCGGACGCAGTGAGATGCCCTTTCTCAAAGAGATACTTGATGCTGTCATCAATGCGGGTGCTACAACACTCAATATCCCTGATACTGTCGGTTACCGCCTGCCCCATGAGATGGGCAGTATGATTAAAGAGTTAAGTGACTTTGTCAATAATCGGGCAATCATCTCCGTCCACTGCCACAATGACTTGGGACTGGCAGTTGCCAATTCACTCGCCTCTATAGAAAATGGTGCCAGACAAGTAGAATGCACCATCAACGGGCTGGGAGAACGCGCAGGCAATGCTGCCCTGGAAGAGATTGTGATGACACTGAAAACCAGAGCAGATTATTTTAATGGTTTGGATACCAACATTCATACCAAAGAGATTTTAGCAGCGAGTAAAATGGTCGCCAATATCACAGGCATCGTCCCGCAGCCCAACAAAGCTATTGTCGGGAAAAATGCTTTTGCCCATGAAAGCGGTATTCATCAAGATGGTGTCCTAAAACATCAAGAGACCTATGAAATCATGAAACCGGAAGATATCGGTTTGAGTGATGCTGAGACAATTGTGCTTGGTAAACTCTCAGGCCGCCATGCTTTTGCAGACAAGATAGAACATCTTGGATTTAAACTCACGCAAGAAGAGCTCACGCACTCTTTTGAACGTTTTAAACTGCTCGCTGACAAGAAAAAAGAGATATTTGATGATGATTTACGTGCCATTATCACCGATGAGATCGTCAAAGGAGATCAGACTTACGAGTTGGTCAATCTCCAAATCAATGACTGTATGAGCGGTATCCCAAGTTCTGCTTTGAGTGTGCGCTTCAATGATGAAATAATCACAGATGCCGGCATCGGCAATGGCACGATGGATGCAATCTTTAAAACAGTTGATCGAATCAGCGGTATCAATGGAGAATTGGTGGATTATAAAGTCACTGCCGTTACAGAAGGTAAAGATGCCCTGGCAAGAGTCGTTGTCAAAGTTATATTTGAAGATCATACTGCAGCAGTTATCGGGCATGGATTAAATATCGATACGATGGTAGCAAGTGCCCGTGCCTATATCTCGGCACTAAACTCCTATCTGGCTACAAAAGATCTCCATATGGCAAGGAGCAGAGGTGGTATCTAAACCTCCTGCCCTCTGATATAATACGTCTCTTTTCCTGCTACTTTTTCTAAATTTACCTTATATTTATCTGCCCATTTATGGATATAACTATCTGCTTCTTGTGAAGCATTTTCATTTTTTATTTTGAAAAAATCATGAGAAGAAGAGAGTGCAACAAAAGAGTCATGCGGTTTGAGATTGTCATGCAGTGCCAAAAGATGTTTTTTGATATCTTCATAACCTGGAGTTTTTTCAATGATAAGTTTTAATTTTTCCTGTGTACCGCTTGTCGGCGTATAGCCTAACTGTGTCAAAAGTGCTTCATCTGTTAAGTTTTTCATATATCTCCCTTTATTCCTTTAATAGGCATTTATATTATAAAAGATTTATAATAATACAAAGTTAAAATCTATAAAATTTTATTTTTTTCCAACAATTTGATTACTTTTTTATCCACTCCAGAAAGTGCCAGCTGTGCTATCTCTTTTTTGGTAAAGAATCTATCCTTCTGCTTGGGCGCATTATCATGATAGACTTTGGCTTTATAGGTAAAATGTGTATAACTCTGTGTCACTGTCCCCAGATAAGTCATCTCTTCATATCCCTCTTTCATGCTTTCAAATCCCCACAAACCGTGTAAAAACTTTCCTTCCCTCTGCCGCATATAGACAGCGTTGTCTTGACTTTCTATCATGATAATGTCTTCTCTTGTCGGTACTGTTTTTTTCTTTTTCTCAGGATAGTCAAAATCATTTTGTTCTCGGGCAAGACAGATACTTGCATAAGGGCAAACCGCACAGTCAGGTGACTTAACAGTACAGACCATGGAACCGATATCCATAATCGCCTGATTGTAATCATAAGGATTTTCTTTATCCAAAAGCTGATTGGCCAATTGCTGCAATTGTACTTTTTGAGGCGTTTTTAAGGCAAATATACGTGAAAGTATACGCTTGACATTGGCTTCCATCACAGCCAATGGCTGCTTATAGGCAAAGGCACAGATAGCAGAAGCGGTATTTTCACCAATCCCTGGCAATTGAACCAAACTATCAAAGGTAGTGGGAAGTGTTGGTTTTGCAGCATTGGCACAGTGGTGAAGATTTTTGGCGCGGGTATAATATCCCAATCCTTCCCAGGCTTTTAACACCTCATCCAAAGGAGCATTTGCCAAAGCAGTCAATGAAGGAAACTGCTCCAAAAAAGGAAAATAATAACGTTCTAAAACTGTTTTAACCTGTGTCTGCTGTAACATGATTTCAGAGATATAGATATGATAAGGATCCTCAGTGTGGCGCCAGGGTAAATCATGACGGCCATACTGGGCATACCAGTGGTGTAGTTTTTGATGTATCTGTTTTATCGATTTTTTTTGCATAGTCTATTGTCACTCAGGATTATCATGATAGAAAACTGTTCTCCTATCATACAATTTTTTCAAGCTGGACTTTGACATCCTGAAAAACAGCACTCTCGCCTTCCTCACTGAGTTTATCCGGTGTGAGATAATTGACACCATGTGTACCCGAATAAATCAGTATCGAATCCTCCCGCAAAGCATCATCCACTTCGACTTCAAATTCAAAAGCACCATATTTTGAAACGATACGTACTCTCTCCCCATTTTCAAAACCGCAGTTATGTGGTATATATGCTTTGGTAGCACGTTTAAACTGTGAATTGAGCGAGTGTTTGTTTTTGGAAGTGATGAGATGATAACCTCTCTCTCTTAGCCCCTCATCATCAATCTCATCGACAAATATAAACTTTTCATCATCTGTATAAAACTTATCATGATAAGGGACAGTGTCATAAGATTTTGAGAGCTTGTAAGATCCGGCATCTTTTGCATTGGAGTGCATCATCTTTTGGATATAATAAGCAGCTTCTTCCAGCTGCCCATACCCAAATTTCTCCATCAAAAAACTGGTTAAGTCATATTCTGAGATACCACTATCAGGCTCTTTTAGCTTAGGCATAGCACCAACATAAGCATGCCCGTAAGAGAGCCTGAGATCTTCTTTTTCCAAAAAAGTACAAGCGGGAATCACCAAATCCGCCAATGCAGAAGTTTCATTTTCATAAAGCCCGAAATAGACAACAAATGCACTTTTTTGAAGTCCGGCTATTACCTTTTCACTTCTAGGCATTTGGTTGGCAGGATTGCTTCCCTGGATAAATACCAAATCATACTTTCCAAAATCCACTGTCGGTATAGGAACCGTTTTTTTAGGCTTGATGAAAGGGTTGTCAAAACCAAATCCGGAATTGCCCAGATAACTCACCCCGCAGCCCTCTTTCCCAAAAAGCCCCATCATGGCAGCCAGCGAATCAATCATACGCAGTACAGAGTGTCCGTGGGCATACTTTTGTACGCCTACACCCACTAAAAATACTGACTTTCGACCCTGTATCAATAAAAGTGCCGTGATGATGTCATTGGGATCGACCCCACATCGACGCATCAATTTTTTCATGGGAAAGCTGCGTACAAAATCTACAAAATAGTCCCACTCTTCACTACGCTCCTGGATAAATTCTTCATCTTCCATCATATCGATATAGGCAAAACGTGCCATCAATACTGCTACAAAGAGATCCGAACGCGGCTTGATCTGTATATGTAGATCCGATTTTTTAGCGATTTGGGTTTCCACCGGATCAATCACGATGAGTATTTTATCTTTGATAAAAGGCAGGATATGGGAATTGCTCGTTTCGATATTGCGTCCCCAGACAACCACTACTTCACTCTTGGCTATCTCTTCAACCGGCAAAGAGAGATTGGCTCCTCTTCCCTCCACGATACCTGCATCACCCGCACCATCACAGAGTGAGCCGCGTGTAAAAGTTGCACCATATTTCTCAAAAAAGAGAGTAGGAATATCCTGCATACGACCAAAATTTCCCGATCCTTTAAAGTAGAGACTTGCTTGCTCTTTTGTACATTCTAGCTGCTGGACGAGGATATCCAACGCTGCATCCATCTCTATCTCTTGACCTTTAAAAAGCGGTTTTTGAATACGTGGTGTCTTAAGATAGCCATTCAGATTCGGGCAGAGAAACCCTTGTGTGAAGGGATGTTCTTTATCTCCTTTTAGTCTCTCTTCTTCATAGATGACAGAACAGGCATCGTAGCAGTCAAGCGGACAGGTTGTTTTTTTCATCTATCTAAACTCTACTTTCATCAGTTTGGAAAAAAGAGCAGGCTTGTCAATCACAATTTCACAACGATAAGCTGAGATATTTTTACTATCAGCGATTTGCCATAATTTATCGATCTTATATGCTGTCTCTTTATCATCGATATAAATTTTTTTCTCGTTTATCCCTTCCAAATCCTCTTTGGTCACAAATATCGTCAACCTTGCTTTAGAGGTATCTGCACTATCAACCAGTGGTGCACCCATCGCCACAAAATCACCAACTTTGGTGTAGATTTTGTATATATAAAGCCCTTTATTGACTCTGATATTTTTCTTGTCTATGCGCTCTTGTAAAGTAGCGATACGTACAGCCAGATCTTCTTTTTGGGTTTTTAAATTTTCAAGATTGGTTTTATTTTGGATATAGGTATTGGTATTGTTGATCAAAGAGAGTAGTTTTGTATCTTTTTGTATCTTCGAGTAAGAACTGAGATTTTTAACTCTGTTGTAGTTCTCTTTCGCAATTTTCATTGCCTTGTAGGTATTGGCGACAGATTGTTTGGCAAGGAGGATATTTTCTTCCAAAAAGCGTTTTTTCTCTTTGGATGCCTCTAGTTCAACCCTGTCCACTTTATCATCTATCATGATAAGCACAGATCCGTCAGAACTTTTTCCCTCCTGCCCTTCATCTACTTTGACAACTTGACCGCTCACCGCAGCTTTGAGATAAAAAAGCTGGGCCGGCTCCGCTTTTGAAAAATATTCACCCGCCTGCAGTGCAAGCGACATAAAAATGACAGATAGCAATAATTTCATCAATATTCCCCTATAAAATATATTAATTCAATTATAGCGAAATTTCATCCGTAGCCTAATAAATAGTAATATCTTCTGTTGGAATAAAATTATTTGTATCTTTATAATCAATATTAAGCGGTTCAACAGAGACTCTGATCTTTGGCAGCTTCAATCCAGACAGCATGACCGCAGGCAATGAAAACTCTTTTTTATATTGACTGATTCGACCATCAGATGCCACACTATCCTGGCTGACATAGCTGATATCAGCGACATAGTTCCAGCTCCACGCATTCTTACTCGTAGATTTATACAGTTTGTTATCCTCAATCATATAATCTGCACCCATGATCTCATACGTGACATTGTTATAGGTGATAGGACCATCACTAAACCCAGTCGACTTATCATAATCCACATCCAGATATAGTTGAAAATGTTTGATATCTTCGATACCACTCATATCTGAATTGGCAGAGAGGCTAATTTTGAGCGTTTTATTGATATCTTGTGCACCTACCATATTGGTATTTGAGATTATTGGGGCATGAACCTCTGCACTATTCTTATATCCCGCACCCTGCGGGTTACTAGTGAGAGCAGTGTCACTGCCGCATCCATAGAAAAAAAGTGCTGGTGCCAAGAGATAAAAAAATTTAGACATATTATTCCTTCATTGTTATATTTGTTATATCGGAAGAAGCGGCAAAAAGTTTAGGGAATTCTCTGCACCATCGGCGCAGAGAATAAATTTTAAAGGAGGTTTATTGTGTCTTACATTGTGCATTATAGTAAAGCATTGTGTATTTTTTGTGTAGTATGCAGTGTCCCCTTGAAAAATAAGCTACAATTATGATAAAATTTTTATCATAATATACTAATTGAGGTTTATGAATAAATATGTTTACGCACTAAGGCTTCGCCGTTAAAACGGCTGTAGAGTCGTTTGTAAACATATTTATTCATAGATCTCAATTATTTATCAAAGGCAACAATATGGCATATGAGATCAGTAAAACTGTTAAAGATGAAAAAGTTCCATTTAAAAGACCCAGCCCTGAATTTTTTGAGGCTGTAGGCGGTAGTTCTGGCATGAGAGAATTGATGTACCGTTTTTATGACATTATCTATGAGAGTGATATCCATAATTTTTTCCCACAGGATAAAGCCGAATTTGATAAAGTCAAAGTAAAAAATACAAAGTTTTTCATCCAACTCTGCGGCGGACCAAAAGTCTATGAACAAGAAGCCGGTGGTGCAGATCTTAATGATTATATGATACATATCCATGATGATTTTACCATCACTGACAATGCACGCATAGAATGGCTTGGCTGTATGAAAGAAGCATTGGAGCAACAGGATATGGATGAAGAGCTTAAACAGGATTTTTGGCGCTATGTCGAAGCTTTTTCCAAACTGACAGTCAATCAATTTAACACACTCTCCAACCCTTACTTTTAATGAAAAACTATGATGCCATCATCTTGGGTGCTGGTATCGCCGGAGCAACGACAGCCTTTTTTTTGACACAAAAAGGCTATCGTGTTTTAGTCCTGGAAAAAGAGCGTATCAGCAGTGGTAATTCCCAGGTGGCAGGTGCTTTTCTCTCTCCAAAGATGTCCAAACCAAGCCCCTATAAAACCTATCTCAATGATGCTTTTTTATTTTCTGTCACTTTTTACAAGACCTATTTCCCCTCTCTTTTTAAACAATGCGGGTTATTGAAACTCCCCCTTAATGAGCAAGATACAGTCCGTTTACAAAGCTATGAAGCCTCGATGGATATCGCCTGGGAAAAAAGAGGAAAAGATTACTTTTTTCCAGAAGCCGGTCTGATCGAACCGCAGCTGCTCATCAAAGCACTTTTAGAAGGGATAGAGGTCAAAGAACATACCAAACCCGAAACAATTGCTTATCATGATAGATGGCAGGTTGATGATGTGACAGCCACCCATCTCATCATCGCCACCGGCAGCAGCGATCTACCACTTGACATCCCCTATCTAAGGCGCAAAAATATAGGTGGATACCGCTATGATACGCAGTTTGAAGGTATGCAGCATATCACGCACAACATCCATAGAGAGTGCTCTTTTTCCTGTTATCATGATGATAAAGTGATTATCGGTGCATCCTATCTTCCCTCTGATACCGATCTGACAAAAGCAGCCTATCATGATAGTGACAGATTACTGGAAAAAGCAGCCACACTGCATCCATTGAAGGATGCAAAGATCCTTAAGCGCTATAGTGGATATCGTTCATGTACATTTGACTATTTCCCTGCAGTGGGCAAAGTGGTTGATGCCAAAATGACCCTCACACAATATCCACATATCAAAAAAGGTTCCCGTGTACCTGCCAGCAGCTATATCCATCATCCAAATCTCTATCTTCATACGGCTTTGGCATCACGTGGTTTTGTTTTTGCACCTTTTAATGCCATG
>JANTGR010000077.1 GCA_024762875.1 Sulfurospirillum sp. | reverse complement strand
GCAAAAGGCTTACTGCTGGAAACACAAAAACTACGTGGAGTCAGCGTAGGCTATCTCAGTGGCCATGCAGCGCTCAAACCCAAAGTGTTAACTTTACAAAGCAGTGTGAAACAAAAGTTAAAAACATTAGAGGCTGATTTTGATAAGAAGCAAATCGAAGGTTTGGCATCTTTGATTTCCACAATCGACAAGTCATTGACTGCTGTCATCTCTTCGTCATTGACCTTACCTGCCAAAGAAGCTTTTAAGCAGTACACCGCAGTGGTTGAGAATGAATTGGATTTCATTATATCCATAGGCAGTCAATCAAATTTTGTGTTAGATCCCAGTTTGGAGGGTTATTATTTGACAGATGCTTTGATGCATACCTTGCCAAATATCTTTGAAAATATCGGAAAATCCCGGGCTTTAAGTGCTGCTGCTCTGGTTAAAGGGTCTATTAACAATGAGACGGTATCCCACATTGCATCATTGCAGGCTGCGGCCAAAAAAGATTTACAGACTATTACGCAGGGATTGACCGCGCTTTATCGTGTCAATCCTGCTTTACAAAGCAAACTGGATGTGAAAAAGAGTGATATGATGCAGAAATTTGCTCTCTTTGACCAAGATATCAATCAGCATGTTTTTCGTGGAATGGATAAATCTGCTGATACTGTTTTTGAGGAAGCAACAGCAGTGATCACAGCAGCTGATACATTATATGATGCATCCAGAGAAGTATTTATTACACTCCTCAAGACAAGAATGGAGAGCTTAAAACAGCAAGAATGGATGCTTATTGCAGAGGCTTCCATATTTGCTCTTTTGCTGGCACTGATCTTTCAGGCTTTTTATCACTCTGTTTCCGGGGCAGTCAATTCTGTTGTCAAACAGCTCAAAGAGATAGAAGAAGAACATGATCTCAGAAAAGATCTTGTGATCAATACCAAAGATGAACTCAGTGAAATAGCCACTGCATACAACTCTTTGCGTCTTTCTATACAGGAGACGATGTCTGATACCCTCTCTGTGGTAGAAAGCAGCAGCGAGGGAGCAGTCCATATGCTGCGTAAAGCAGAGGAGATTGATAGTAATTCAGCAGATATGTCAGCTGTCATCAGCTCAATAACACAAAGAGGGGAAGAGATCAAAGGTGAATTGGAAAGTTCAAAAATGATTGCACTTACTTCAAAAGAGCAGATTGATATCGCCTATGAAACACTGCAAAAAGCAACGGACTCTATCCAAAGTCTGGCTTCGCAGGTTGATCAAAGCAGTCAAAAAGAGATGGAGATGGCAGATAAAATCAATCAGATCAGTCAAGATGCCAATGATGTAAAAAATGTACTGGGTGTGATCAATGATATTGCTGAACAAACCAACCTGCTGGCACTCAATGCTGCTATCGAAGCAGCCCGTGCCGGTGAACATGGCCGTGGATTTGCCGTGGTGGCGGATGAAGTGAGACAATTGGCTGAACGCACACAAAAATCACTCACAGAGATCAATGCAACGATCAATGTTATCATGCAAAATATCATCGAGGCCAGTTCTGATATGAATCAAAATGCACAGAGTATCGCCAATATGACACACACATCAGAAGCAGTTTTAAAAGAAGTGGATGGAGTCAATACAATTATGGCAGAAGCTACCACATTGATCGAATCATCTTCCCAGAGTATTGAGAAAAATGCCCAGGGAGTTGAGGTGATGGCACAGGAGTTAAATGATACCAATAAACTCTCTGCCAGCAACAGTGAGAAAGTGGCTACCATCTCCAAAAACTCTTCACAGCTGGCTGAGAAAGTCAATCAAATCAAGGAGAGAGTCAATGCTTTTCAGTTATCATGATAATCTCGAAGAGAGTCCCTTTTCGCAGGATAGAAGCGGGTTTACGCTGGCTGCATTGCCCCAAATGGTTTTTTTATTTATTTGGCAGTTTTTGCACTAAGTCCGCAACCGGCTTTGTAGCCGCTTGCCCAAGCCCAGTGGAGGTTATATCCTCCGCAATCTCCGTCGATATCAACAACTTCACCCGCAAAAAAGAGTCCTTTTACCAGCTTTGATTCCATTGTTTTGGGGTTGATTTCCTGGGTAGAAACGCCTCCCGCCATAATCTCAGCCCCTTTGGCTCCTCGTGTACCAGTGATGGAGACTTTGAGGTTTTTAAGTGTGTAGGAAAGGGTATTGATCGTTTTACTGTTTAAGGGTTTGTTTGTGTCCAGTTTGGCGGCTATCATGATAGGTTCGATAAGCTTTTTGGGAATGATACCATTGAGCCATAAGTAAAGTGGCAGTTTAAGAGGAAGTTGTTTTTGTAAAAGTGTTTTTAAAGCCTGTTGTGAAAAGTCAGGCAATAAATCTATCATGATAAAGACATCCTGTTTTCGCATCGTGGCACGTGAAGCAGTGCGGCTAAGATCAAGGATAGCTGAACCAGAAAGCCCATAAGAAGTAAAAAGTAGATCTCCTCTTACGCCCATCTTGGCTTGGTTATCGACAAATATCTCCATGTCTGCCTCCATCTTGACACCACTGGCTTTTGTAAAAACAGTATCATCTGAAGTGAGTTGCACAAGGGCTGCAAAAGGTTTTTCTACTGTATGTCCAAAAGATTTTGCAAAATGGTAGCCACTCTCTGAACTTCCCAAGTTTGGCATAGCTGCGGAGCCTGTGGCGATCATCAGGGCATCATGCAAAAAACGTCTATCATGATAGTGCAATACAAAATGTTCATTCTCTTTTTCTATACGCTCTATTTCACACTCTTTGACAAATTCTACCCCTAAACGTTTGCACTCATAGCCTAAAAAATCTACCACGATAGAAGCTTGATGTGAATAGGGATAGAGTCTGGTACCATTGCCAAAACGCAGCTGTAAACCCAAATCATTAAAAAATTTTTTAGCATCAAATTTGATGATTTCTTTGGCAAAATGGGGATGTTTGCCGTGATAGTTTTCAAGTGTAATATCTGCATTGGTGATGTTGCAGCGGCCATTGCCTGATGCGTGAATTTTTTTGCCTATTTTGGCCGATTTTTCGTAGATGGTGACTTTAGAGCCGCGGCTGGCAGCAGTGATAGCGGCAACAAGTCCGGATGCACCGGCTCCAATGATAGCAATATTCTTTTTCATTGTGATATAATATCAAAATGATTAAAAAAACACACCATATCTCTTTGGATCATTTTATCATTTGTAAAAAATGTGACACTTTACATCAAAAAAAACCTCTGCGTACAGGTGCGGTTGCCAAGTGCCGTGAGTGTGGTTCTGTACTGTATCGCCGGCATAACAATTTGATTGATTATGGTTTGGCACTGGGAATCAGTGCTTTTATTTTTTTTGTGATTGCCAATGCATTTCCCATCGTGACGATTGAACTGCGGGGAATACAGCAGCATATTTCACTCCCCTCTGTGATACTCTCTTTGTTTGAAAATGATTTTTTTCTGGTAGGGCTGTTTTGTGCTTTTGTGATTTTTATCTTTCCATTTTTGATATTGGCGCTTTTTATATGGACGATGTGGCTGCTCAAAATACGGCGTGGAGAGAAACAGGTAGAGAGGCTTCTGATTTGGCTGGCAAAACTCTTGCCCTGGAGTATGACGGAGATCTTTTTGATCTCTATTTTTGTGGCATTGGTCAAACTCATCGGATATGCACAGATTCATTTTGGGATTTCACTGGGGGCATTGATCGTTTTTGTGGCATTTGATCTCTATCTCTCCAAAAGCATCAGTATCGATGAGTTGTGGCTGGCAAAAAAACGTCGGTTTGAAGGATAAATATGGCTGAGTATATACGCTGTCCTATTTGTGAAGCAGTCAATATCGATACAAAAAAAGAGATTTACTGCAGGCGCTGTAAGCAAAAGATCTATCATGATAAAGGCTATAGTTATCAGTTGACACTGGCTTATCTCATCACCGGGATGATTCTTTTTGTTCCTGCTAATCTCTATCCGATGCTGACTACCAATACACTGGGTGAAGAGACGACCAGTACGATTATAGGTGGTATTTTGCTTTTGTGGGAACATGGTTCTTATCCAATTGCGCTGATTATCCTCTTTGCCTCTGTATTTGTGCCTATTTTGAAATTTATCATGATAAGCTATCTTTTGATTTCATCCAGGTACGGCAGGCTGACACAAAAGGTCAACAAGCAAAAACTGTTTTATATAACAGAGATCATTGGTCCCTGGTCGATGATAGATGTATTTGTGGTTGCTATCCTGGCTGCTTTGGTACAGCTTTCGATTGTCAAAATTGAGCCGGGTCCTGCTACGACTGCATTTGCATTGATGGTGTTTTTTACATTGTTGTCTGCCTTGTCATTTGATACAAGGTTGATATGGGAGAAAAATAGATGAGGGATTTACTATGTATGCTTACAAACGACTCTGCAGCCGTTTACGGCGAAGCCTTAGTGCGTAAGCATACATAGTAAACCACTCAGATAAAATGGACTGAAAAAAGGAGATATCCAATGAAGCAAGAGATACCGGAAGTGGAAGAATCAGAAAAGATACAGGTTCTGACTTCTATATGGATGGTGCCGTTTATTGCCCTGGTTGTTGCCCTTTGGCTGGCATGGCAGTACTTTTCACAGATGGGACCGGAAGTGAAAATAGTTTTTGAATCTTCTGCCGGTCTCAAAGTAAACCAAAGTCAGGTCAAAATGCGTGATGTACCTATCGGGATAGTGAAAAACATTACTCTGCTGGAGGGGCAAAAAGGTGTTTTGGTGACAGTTCGTATGAATAACGATACAGAAGATTACCTCAATAAAGATACAAAATTCTGGATTGCCAAGCCGCAGATAGATACCAATGGGATTTCAGGTCTTGATACATTGATGTCAGGCTCTTATGTGGCAATGCATGCGAAAAAAGGAGAGGGCGGAACCAGCTATTTTATTGGTTTGGAAGAACCCTATATCGATAAAGAAGCACAATTGGGGAAACGTTTTAAACTTTCAGCACCCAACAGCAGAGATCTTAGTGTAGGTGCCAATGTCTATTATCGTAAAATTAAAGTGGGTGAATTGGAGAGTCTGAAACTCTCTAATGATGGTGAAAAAGTTGATTTTACTATTTTTATCAAGGATGATTATACCAAGTTTGTCAACTCCCAAACCCAATTTTGGCGTACCAATAATCTCAATTTTGATTTTTCTGCCAATTCGCTGCGTGTGGATTATGCTCCGATTGCAGATATACTCAATGGCGGTATTTCTTTTTCTTCGACAACAAAAACTGTCAGAAATAATAAACTCAATGATAAACATGTTTTTGCATTGTATAAAGATTATGCCCAGGCACGCCAAAAAGAGATCGGTTTTGGTGGTGAAGATATACAGACATTCCAATTTCAGTTTGATGAGCCTATCGGGAAGCTGGAAGTTGGTGCACCGATAGATTTTTATGGCTTTCAGGTCGGGCATGTGGTCAATATCGAGTCAGATTTTGACACGAATAAGACACGCATCCGCTCTGTTGTCATCGGATTGATTGATACCTCTGTTTTTGTTGACTTGGAACTGGGAGAAAAGAGTGACGGCTATACCAACCTCAAAAAAGCTGTATCCAAAGGTCTCAAAGCGCGTTTAGCCCAGAGCAATCCTCTGACAGGATCACTTTATATCGAACTGGCCAATGACAAAAAAGCCAAAGCAGGCGCTATTACATCTTCTGCGACTTTTGCAAGATTTCCTACTTTTGACAGTAATTTTGACGGGATGATGGATAAAGTTGCCCAGATGATGGACAAGATCAACAATCTCAAACTTGAAGAGCTGTTGGCGTCGGTGAATAAACTGATCGATGGCAGTACCAAGCCTACACACAGGCTGCTGGCCAAACTCACGAAAACTGTAGATAATCTCAATAAAATAACGGGTACCAAAGGGATGCAGACGCTGCCTGATGAACTTGGCAAAACATTGGCTGCTTTAGAAGAGACACTGGGCAGTGTGAACAAAGTGCTTGCAGGTGACGGAAGCAACTCAGTGCTGGCTGCAGAGATCAATACGATGCTGAAAGAGTTGACAAATATGTCAAAATCTGTTCAGCAATTGACAGATAAACTGGACAAAAAACCCAATGCATTAATATTTGGAGATGAATGATGAAAAAGTTTTTAACGCTTGTCGTGATGATACTTTTACTGACAGGATGCAGCATACGCTCAAAGAGTTATTATATCCTTAAAGGAGATAAGCAGATCCTACAGGTACATCCGTTTAAAGGGGCTATAGGGATAGAAAAGATGACCTTGCCACGCTATTTCAATCAGAGTAATCTGGCATTGAAAGCGGGTGACAATAAAGTTGTTTTTCTTTCAAAAGCACACTGGGTCAGTGACATGGATGAGGATTTGACAGGTGTGCTCATCAGCTATCTCAAACGCTATTTCAATACAACAGATATCTATCTTTATCCTTGGGATATCCGAAAAAATCTGACAAAAAAAGTAGCCTTGAAGATAGAAGAGTTCATTTATCATGATGGTGCAGTGGTATTGGATGCTTCATGGGAAATCACGAATCTCAAAGGAGAGGGTAAAGCACAATTTTTCCATATCAGTGTGCCGTCAAAAAAAGAGAGTGACAGTGTGGTCAAAAGCATGGATAAAGCTTTTGGAAAACTGGAAGATGCTATAGCAAAAAGTTTGGAGTAAGACTATCATGATAGAGCAGGTATTTAAAAATGTGCAGGGAAAATCAGTCCTTTTTTTAGGGCGGCTCAAGCACTTTACCCAGGAGGAAGTAGAGATATTTTTAAAGCAGTATCATTTGGCGTTTTCCAAAGAGTACCATGATGATGTTGCCGTGGTAATCGAAAGCACGATGCTGAATCCACTAGAAGAAGAACTCTCCTATACTGTCTATAAAGAGAAAATTCCTACATTCAGGCTGGATGTTTTTGAGACATTGTATGCCCAAAAGATTTCACCCAATTCGCTGCTGATGTCTCTTAAACTCTCTAATGACCAGGAGAGACTGATTCGGCTGCTAAAAAATGAGGCATTTGAAAAAACACTCTATCTTAAACTGTTCAAACTCTATGACTGGAAGGGTGAAGGTGTGCATGAAAGTGATGCCAACCGTGATGTGACGACAACGTTTGTCAAGCGCTTTTACAATCCGGATCAGTTTATGGATCCCGCGATGATCTATTCTCCTATTACTTTGATGAGTATTGTGGCAGAAAGTGAAGACCCTGAGGTGTTGGATGCTTTTTTGTCTTTCCCGCATTATCAGATCAAAGTGAGCAAAAGTGATGTAAAACGTCCTAAAACGCTCAAAGAAATCGTGGCACTTAATCCACATGCAAGTGAGGATACACTGAGGCAGCTTTCTCATTTAAAACAGCAGGATATTGACTATTTTTTAGCACAAAATGATCATTTGCCGGCTATTTTACAAGAGCAGATTTATAACAGGGCAAATAAAGATATCAAATTGATGCTGGCACAAAATGAGAATCTTTCAGATATTTTATTTAAACAGCTTTTGGAAGAGGAAGCCCAGATCGTGCAGCGTCTGCTGGTTTATCAGCGTATCGATCAGCAAAGATTTGATCAGGCATGTCAGAGTAGCGAAGTTGCATTGCTGGGGGCAAATGAGACGATTGCACAGATGATACCCCAGCTTTTAGAAATAGATGATATTTTACTGCATCGTCATTTGGCAGCCAATCCTGCGGTAGATAGTGAATCACTGAAACAGATATATACACAGTATGAAGAGAAGGTGACAGCTGATCTTTGCAGCAACCCCAACCTTGACCCAGAGATGATAAAAACTTTTGCAGCCCAAAAAGAGAGGGCGTGGGAGCTGAGTTTGGCGGCAAACCCAGCTACGCCGACTGAACTCCTGATAGCGTATTTTAATCAAAATGACGAAGAACTCAATCTGGCTTTGGCATCAAATGAAGCACTGCCTATCAGCTACCTGCAGCAGTTTCAACTAGACCCGACGCTGATGAACAGACTCTCTAAAAATAGAACGTTTACAGAGAATATCCTCAATGGACTGGGGATTTAAGTCTAAGTATCACACTTTTTGGTGATGATACATGCCGGACAAAAGTTTGCCAGTCCTGCAATCAGAGGAATGACTCCCAGATAAAACCAGGGATTGCCTGAATAGACTGCATATCCTATCAGTCCAAGACCAACTACGATTCTGATGGGGCGGCAGGTTGCTCTAAATTTATTGACATTCATGTTACTTTCCTTTTTCTTTTTTTAAGTGTAACATAATTTTTTTTAATAAGATAAACCTCTTTACTGCGCCAAGCCGACAAAAGAAGGCTGCCGCTCTCACGATGCTAAACACCATGAATAAAAACAAAAATATGGACAGACTCATCGCAAATATGATAAAAATGCAAGTTAAAGCAAAGTTTAGGGTCGAGATTAGGATAGGATTAGATAATAATATTTCAAAATGAAATATTATTTTAACCTTTTTTAAATTTGTGTTAAAATATTTTCAAAGTCAAAAGTGTGGTATAATATGACAGTAAAATTTGAATATGACCAAAACAAAAGCTTATCCAACCTTCAAAAACACGGTATAGATTTTGAAAAGGCTAAAGAGCTATTTCACAGTGATGTTGCAGTTGCTGATGGGCATAGTGTCAAAGATGAGATAAGGCTGGCGGCAGTAGGTAAAATAGATGGTAAGTTTTATACGGTGGTCTACACTTATAGACAAAGTGCCGTGAGAATTATCAGTGCTAGAAGAAGTAGAAAAAATGAGGAGAAACTTTATGAAGAGTATCACAGCAAAAGAGTTTGATGAAAAATTTGACAATGGTGAAGATATTAGCGAGTTTTTAGACTTGAAAAATGTTAAAAGTTTTGAAGAGTTTCATCTGTTGAAGCAAAAAGATATGGTTAAAATAGATGCAGATATACTCAAGTTTTTCCCCGATGAAAAGTCTGTTAATGACGCATTGAGAAGTTTGGTGAAGATTATGGAGAAACGATCTAAAGAGTCTGCATAGATTCCAAGATAACGCCCCAGATTTTGTGTAAAAGTCAAAATTCCAGTAAAATATGAATTTTGAAGGAAAAGGGATGAACACAAAATCAAAAGAACTTTCA
>JANTGR010000076.1 GCA_024762875.1 Sulfurospirillum sp. | reverse complement strand
GTTGATTTTTATCGCTTTTTTAGTGGCTCTTTTGGAAGTCAATACTGCTAAATTGAGATTATTTAAAGTACCAAATCTATTGGGAATTGCCATCGTCTTTTCCTTTTTATCTCTCATTACATATTATGTGTTAGGAGCATAGATGGAAGATTTTTTGATAGGGCTGTTTTTGGCGACGCTGATCGTTGCACTCTTTACCACAAGACTGTACCGACTGATAAGCTGGTATGCTCTGAATTCTTTGACTTTAGCACTGTTGGCGTTGTTTATCGGTTTTGGATTAGATGATAGTGCGATGATGATTAGCGGGGTGATGACATTACTGTTAAAAGTGATTGCTATTCCGCTTATTTTGAAGCGGGTAAGTGTGAAGTTCAATCTCAAAAGAGAGACCAAGCCCACTATCGAAACATATTATGCTATCATACTCATTCCGGCGATACTGGTTTTTACTTTTTATCTCTCCGAACCCATTATCAAGATGATAGCGTTCAATGCCAACTATGTTGCTGTCAGTATCTCCTCTCTGTTTTTATCACTTCTTTTGATTATGGAGCATAAAAATGTTGCGCCTAAAATTATCGGTTTTTTAACGATGGAAAATGCACTTTTTTTATTGGGAACGACAGCAACAGAAGGTATGCCGATGCTCATCGAACTGGGAATATTTTTTGATTTATTGATGGCGATTGTGATTATTAACCTGTTGTTTAGACAAGAAGAGGCAGAAGTATGATGCTTATATTATTACTGCTTCCCGCTTTTTTAATGTTAGTCGCATCACAGTTTAATGTCCGTCGTTTTAAACGTATTTTGGCTTTTATCTCTTTTACTATGCTGGTGCCTATTGTTGAGCTTTTTATGCTGCCAAAGCCTTATCATATCTGGGGAGATTATCTGGTGGCAGATGATTTGGGGATGTATGTACTGCTGGTTTCTTCCATTGTAGGTATAGGTGTCACACTCTCTATGCTTACACTCAATATGCATGTCACGATTAGCGGGAAAGATTATCGCAGGTTTTATCGCTTTTTTGCACTTTTTTGGATTGGATTAACGATTTCGATATTGGCAAACAATATGGGGATTTATTGGATTGGACTGGAAACGGCTACACTGAGTACCGTTTATATGATTAAAACAAATCATACCAAGGCAGCCCATAAAGAGGCGTGGAATTATATGATAGTAGGAGCGATTGGCGTATCCCTGGTGCTGTTTGGCATTATCATGATGTATGCAAGTGCCAAGCCTATTTTGGGTGAGGATGCGATGGATTTTTCCAGGCTTTTATCCCATGCCCACGAGATACCTTCCCCGTTTTTATTTGAGATAGGGTTTGCTATTACCAGTATTGGTATGTTTGTAAAGATGGGATTTTTCCCTTTGACGCTTTGGCTGGCCAATATCGAACGCGCGGCATACTATCCTGTGGCGGCACTTTTTTCAGGTATTTTGGAGAGTGCAGTCATTGTGGGGTTTTTTCGTTTTAGTGATATTGCCAGGGTTATCAGCAGTGAACATTTGTTTGTGTTTATCTTTTCCTATAGTCTCTTGACGATTTTTATTATCGCATTTTTGATTTACCGTGCCAAAGATTTTATCCGTCTTTTTTCATTGTCAGGTATTGAGCATATGGCTTTGATCGTTCTTTTTTGGGTCAGTGGTGGTACTTTTGCCGCTTTATTGCACTTTGGGGCACATGCTTTTTTAAAACCGGCACTCTTTCTATCGACTGGCGTATTGGAGTCAAGAGGAAAGTATAAAATAGCAGGGGCACTCAAAGGATACAGTGGTGTGCGGGGTAAAACCTTTTATTTTCTGACAACGCTTTTTTTGCTGGGGATCATCTCGCTGCCGCCTAGTCCGATGTTTTTTTCAGAGATTTATGGTTTTGGAGCGATGATAGAAGTGGCCAAAAAGAGTCACTATCTTTTACCGATGATTTTAGCGATATTGGTGCTTTTATTGCTGCTTTCAATCATCTTTTATAAATTTGTTCTCATTTACCAATCCATGAAATATGAAGGAAGCGAGAGTAAAAAAGTGGTCTATACAACAGAAGTATTGGCATTTTTGATTTTTGCATTTTCACTGGGTTTTTTGTTGACTCCATGGGCATTTGACTATCTGAAGGGGATTGCAGCATGCGGTTAATAGCACGATTTTGTATAGAAAATGAGGAAAATTTTGAAGTATGCACACTCTTTGATGAGAAAAAGGAAGTGCTATACCTGGATAAAGAAAATCCAACTATAAAGAGTATTGCCAGACAGTATCCTGCAGCGGTATGGTTTGAGCGAAAGATGCATGATGATTTTGGTATCCTGATAGAAGATGCTTTTAACAATCGTCCTTTGATCCATCATGAAAGATTCCCTAAACTGCATCCGATGCGCAAAGCGTTTACTGCAAAAGTAGTGACAGATGCCCCTTTTAAGCCTTATAAATATGAACATATCAAAGGAAACAGTGTTTTTGAAGTAGCTGTTGGTCCTATTCATGCTGGGATTATTGAGCCGGGTCATTTTCAATTTTCCCAATCTGGTGAAGAGATGCTGCATTTGGAAGTGCGGCATTTTTATACCTACAGAGGTATTGAAAAGATGCTGGAAGGCAAAACACTGCAAGAAGCAAAGCCCATCATAGAACGTATCAGCGGCAATGAGAGTATTGCTTATCAGATAGCATGGTTTCAGATCGTACTGGAAGCAGGAGGCAGTGCTTATCATGATAGTCTGCAGCAATATCATGCGATGCTTTTGGAATTTGAACGCTTGATACATCATGTGACAGATTTGGGATTTATTCCCAATGATGCGGGCTTTTCACCAGCGCTTGCTTATGCGTCCAAGTTGGCGGAAGAGACAAGGCGGATGCTGGAAGTATTGACTTCACACCGTTTTGGATTTGGCGCTGTAGATTTTGAGGCAAAACCTTATGATAAAGAGGCGGTTTTGGCATTTGTCCAAAAACTTGAAGAAGCGTTGTTGTGGTTTGAGAACTGGATTATGGATATTCCCTCTTTGTGGGATAGATTTGATACCACGGGTATTTTGCCTACGGAAAAAGCCCAAAAGTATGGTTGTGTCGGAGTGATGTCCAAAGCCAGTGGTGTCAAGGTGGATAGACGGGATGCGCGTTTGTATCATGATAGTGGTTTTGTACTGTGCTTTGAGAAAGATGGTGATGTTTCTGCACGCTTTAAGGTACGACTGCAGGAAGTACATAATTCACTTATCATGATAAAGGCATTTGCCGGTGCAAAAGGGGAGATGAAAGAGCCTGATGTGTTGCGCGATGGGGACTATGTGGCTTATACTGAAAGTTCGATTGGTGAGCTTTGTCTGTTTGTACGACTCAAAGACGGAAAAATAGAGCGATTTTTTGCGAGAGACCCCTCTTTTATCAACTGGCAGGCACTGCATATCATGATGCCTGGAAACATTATCGCAGATTTTCCATTGATCAATAAAAGCTGTGATTTAAGCTATGCCGGCAATGATTTATAGGAGTAAATGATGTTAAGATTTTGGCAAAAACGACTGAAAATTGGAACTTTGACAGAAGAGCTCTCTTTGGACAGTGAGTTGGTACAAATCAAAAAAGAGTTAAAAAGCAGTGTCGCAAAAAAGTTTGCCGGAAGCCTTGCTATCCGTATGGTTGACAGTGGCAGCTGCAATGCCTGTGAAGCAGAGTGTAATGCTTTATCCAATCCTTATTATGATTTGGAGCGTTTGGGGATATATTTTGTTGCGAGTCCTCGACATGCAGATGTGATTTTGGTCAGTGGGCTGTTGGGTGTCAATATGTATCATCATGTGTTAGATGTGCATACACAGATGCCCCGTCCTTCCTATGTGATCACTTTGGGAGACTGTCCTGTGATGCAAGCACCTTTTGAAAAAGGATTTGCCATCAAAGCACCTGTCGCAGAGCATTTGTCTGTTGATTATCATATCGCAGGGTGCCCGCCTTCTCCAAAACAGATTATCGAAGGGTTGTTGGGTTTTTTAAAGCAGCTATCATGATAGTATGCTAAACACGCTCTTTTCCAAAAACCAAAGCGCTAAGCACACCTGTCAAAGAGGCGATAAAGACTATCGTATATCCCGTAGGCAAATCAAACTGATACGACAGCACCAAGGCTATCATGATAAGCAAAGAACCGCTACTCCAAGCAAAAGGGAGTTTGGAAAAATGGTTTTGAAGCAGCGCTAAAAATGCCGGCACAATAAGCAAAACAAACACGACCAAAACGCCAGCCAACTGTACGGATGAAGTCACAGTCAATGCCAAAAGAGCAAAAAAGAGCAGCTCTTTAGCAACTCCCTGCAGTCTGGGAAGCCAGAGAAAAAACACAGCTGCAACAGCCGTGTAAAGCAAAGCAGGCTCTATCAAGTCACCACTCGTGGTAAAGAGGATATCGCTAGCCTGTAATTTGCTAAAAAGCTCTGTGCCTTGGGTGGTGTTGGAGAGTATGACGATGACACTACTGGCTCCCAATGCATACAACATCCCGATAAACGCTTCGATATGTTTCACCCGATAGGTTGCATAGGCGATGATACCAGCACCCAAAAGTGCAAAAAGCAGCGTCAGCCAAAAGCTGTAAGCCCCCTCAAAAAAAAGAAGGCTTACGGCTACACCGATAGCTGCAAACTGCCCTATCGCCAAATCAGTAAAAATCACACCCCGCTTGATAATCTCCAAACCAAATATCGCATGGATAAACACCAGCAGTATCGCCAAAAGAAAGGCGGGGTATAATAAAGTGATTATTGACATAGGCGTGCATGTACCATCGTGTAAAATTTCTCCAGTGTTTCACTTCCCTCTACGGCACCTACGTCATGCGGCACGATAGAGACTTTTGCCCCTGTTTTTGCAGCGATAAACTTGGCAGTTTTTTTCTCATGATAGACATCCTGCAGGATAGTTTTGACATCTTCTGCTTTCATCAACTGGATGAGTTGCAGCGTGTGTTTGGAACTTGGTGTGATGCCTGGAAGTGGCTCGATCGTACCGATACTTTGCATGCCTTCTGCATTGATAGCGTAATTAAAGAGTGCATGGTATTGTACGACTTTTTTACCTTGGCAGCTACTTTGCTCCAGCGAAGCGATGAGTGCTTTTATCTCTGTCTCAAACTTTTGATAATTGTTCTCAAAAAGTGCTTTATGAGTAGGGTCAAGCAAAGAGAGTTTGAGGCTGATGAGCTTGGCGATAGGCAGGATATTGTGGATATCGGTGGCAAAGTGGGGATTGCCATCTGGGTGGATATCGCCAAATGCGCGTGTGACACTTTGGGGTTTATTTATCATATTGACCGCACCACTCACATCCAAAAATCCTTTTGCTCCTGCGTTTATCTTGCTGTTGTGTGCGCTTTTTAGCAGGGGTGGAAGCCAGCCTATTTCGAGCTGTCCACCATTGATGATGAGCAGATCTTCGCGTCTTAGTTTCCCGATGAGAGATGGTTTGGGAACGATAAAGTGTGGATCCAGTTTCGGACTTGCCAACACCGTAACTGCTACCTCTTCCCCTCCGATGGCTTTGGTGACTTCACCCAGATAGTTGTAGGTCGTGGCAACTTGCATCTTTGCAAACAGTGTGCTTGCAAGCAGTAGTGTACTTATCAATAATAATTTTTTCATTTCATTCTCCTAAAATGCGTGTGCGCCGTGTGCGCCGGCTTCTATTAAAAATTCTAAAGCAATTTCGTTGTTGTCTTGTCGTACACCTTCAAAAGATTTTGATTTGTCATGGGTGTACTGCATGCGAATTTTTGAAAATTCAAAGGGTTTGTACTGCACGATCAATGAAGTTTTGGTCAAGTCATCAGGTTGATTGTCAAGGTTTTTTGTGATGGCTCCGTATCGTGTACCCAGTTCCCAGTTTTGGTTGATGTCATAGACTAACTGGGTGTAAAAACCCGCTTGTTTTGCATCATCCTTGTCACGGTAAAGATACTCATTTTGCCAGCTGAGATTGCTGTAACTGTCGAAAATATACTTCACTGTCAATTCTCCATCGTAGATGATGCTGTCTTTATTTGTCTCGGTTTTACCTTTGGCGACACTGGCTCCGGTCAAGACATTGGTGCGTTCTCCCAGGTCAAATCCGCTTTTGAGATAAGCGATGTAGAGATTGTTTTTTTCTCCTTCGCCAAAAGAGAGTTCATTGCTTCCTTGCAAGGCTTCTGCACCCAGCATGAGGTAATTGTCCCATGGTGCTACCCAGTGCAGTGCAATCCCCGGATCTTTGATACCTTCAACACCCAGCATCGCTTCATACACCAAAGGCTGTGCCACAAAATGTTGTGCATGTTGATGGATCTTGTTGATGCGTCCAAAACTGCTTCTAAACTGCCCTGCTTTGATTTGGAGATTGTAAGGGAGTTTTCTTGTGGTGATATACGCTTCTTCTATCTCAAACTCATCCGGATGCAGGTGAAAAATAGCATCCGCATCAAAGTACGGCCCCACTGCTGAATGCATCGCCAGCTCTGCATAGTTGAGATTGAATCCTCGGTTTTTATTAAAAGGTATCTCATCTGCCTGCATGAATCCATCGATTGCGTATGTTTCATACAGTGAATTTTTGATATTTCGGCTGACTGCTGAAGCATTTAAAATCAAGGCAATATCGGGGATAAATGCCTGTTGATTAAAGCTATTGGTATTGTTTAGTGCGTTTTGTAGTTTTTGGGTTTGTGTGGTAGCGTTGGCTTTTTCCAAGTCTGCAACGCGCTTTTGTAAGTCTGTCATATCTGCTTGCAAAGCACCGCTTAAAAGCAGTGATGCAATAACTGTTTTTTTGATCATAGGTTCTCCTAATGTGATAATATTTTGTTTGTGTGTGAGGTAGTGTTAGGAGAGATGAGGAGGTGCCTGAGCGTAAAATCCTTTGATATTGGTATAGTCAAAAACGCTCTGTGCTATAGACACTTGTCTATCATGATAGAGTGGTATGACTAGCGTGATAGCTACACTTGGAGCATCTGCACTGTGGAGATTTTTGACAATAGGGCAGACTTTACAATCTGTATGGCTGATACCGTCATGGTGTATATGCGTAGCAGAGAGTGTGGAAGCCCCAAGATAGAAAAAGAGGAGTAAACGTACGATCATGGTATGAAATGAGCGAAACATTACACCTCCTTTTTGGTTGATTATAAGTGAAGTTGACTTAAGAAGCTATCATGATAGGGAGGTGTTTCATTTTTCTTCTGCATCGATAGTTAGCTATTTTTGAACTGTTTGTATTTTATCAAATCTTTTTGTATCACTTTCAGACAAATGAAAATAGCGATAACATCATCTATCTGGCCTATCAGAGGTATATATCCTATGGGAGAAAGCACCATATAAAAGAGAGTAACAACAATACTCGCAATCGTGACACGTGAGACATCTCTATAGCTGCCTTTCAAATAATCTCTGATGAGGTTGAATGTCAGATAAAGATCTTTTAGAAATTTGACAATCATGGTTATCAGTGATGGTTTTTTGTTTGTGTTATTAGACATTTTGATTGTTTTCTTTCATGTTTTTTATATTTTGACTTCGTAAGTAAGCTTGATTTCATCTCCAGTCATACCTCTAAATCCCCAATTTTCAGCTGGGCTTTCAAAGATACATATCTCAATATCATTGGAAACAATATTTAAATCTTTTTCTATATGTTCAAATAACAACTTGATAAGATTTTTCTTGGTTTGTGTTGTTCTGCCTTCCATCATGTTAATCTCAATGATAGTATATTGATAGCTTTTATCATCAGGAAATATCATATCGTTTTTATCAAGTTTTATAAATCTTTGGTATTTTTTCTCTTTGGGAAATGATAAGGCTTGAACGACACAGTTATGGATAGTTTCTGACAATTCATCCTGTATGTTTGTAAGATTGTTCCTTAATCCATAAATTTTGACTTGTGCCATATGGGGGTCTTCCTTTTTCTCTGTTTTGTGCACCTTGTTTACAAGGTATGGGGTTTGTATAGACATTTTTTTTGATAGATGCTATTTTTACGGCAGGAAAAACATATTTTTGTTGCTACACTTTGTTGTATCTAACGCTTGTTTTGGTTAAAAATATCTAATATTGCTAGTAAGTTTTCATCAGGTTTGATTTCATATACTATAGTATATCCTTTGAAAATCATATCTCTAATATTTTCATCATCAAAATATATTGACTGTCTATTTTTATATGGAAAGTTTGTTAAATCGTCAATTCTTTCATCAATGTCATTTTTAAATTTTCGACTTGCATAAACCTTATCTTTTGCAATATGTTCAAGTATGACAAAAAGATTAGATATATATTTTCTATGACGTTTAATTTGCATATTACTTTTCTAACTTCTCGAAAAATTGCTCCATTTCTGTATCATATTGTTCTTGTGTTAACATTTCCGCTTTACCACTTTTTATGTCATCTCTAATTTTCTGTAACTTTTTTTGTCTTTCATAAAAATGAGGGTCAAGCTCAAGATTCTTATGACCCAAGGGCACCCCGTCTTTTTTAACGATGATATTATCTTTTGCATTATCAAGTATTTTCATAAATTCTGTCATAAAGTCATCTTTGACTTCTATAGTTAATGTTTGCATTTTTGCCTCCATTGTTTTTTAAATTATCATGATTATATCAAAGTTTTAGTGCTTTTGTTTTTTCTCTGAGGTTTTGTACAACTTTTTTTAAAAAAGTTGTGGGAGAGATAGTAATCATTTGCATTTTTTATGATATTTAATCGTCAAACTTGACTCCCATTGGGGCTACAAATTTTTCTCGAATATTTTGTTATATCTAGACTTCTTTAGGTACTGAAAAGTCAAAAGTAAAGCCTTCTTATTCTTCAACCTCTATGACTTGGTAGTGTTGATTTTGATAATTTTTTTCAACAAAACGTCTTCAACATTTTGTCTTGAATCGATTATAGCCATAATATACACAGTATCTATATCAACTTGATAAATTACTTTCCAAGGAGCGGTTATAACTTCTCTGTATAGTGTAATACCTTCTTTTTGCAATTCAGGTACCACTCTACCTTTCATTGGAAAAAAATTACTTGATTTTGCCTTCTCTTTAATCTTTAGATAAATACTCTTTGCATTATTTGGGCTGTCTTTTTTGATATACAGGGCTATATCCAAAAGATCATTTTTCGCATTGGTAGTCCATTGAAGCTTGTATGTTTTATCGCTCATCATCAAAAAGTTTTTCTACAGATTCAAATACATCATCTTCACTATGAAGATTACCATTTCTTATATCTTCTTCAGCAATAGAAAGAATTTTTAAAAGAGATATAGCATTTTTCATTTCTTCATAGCTTTTAGGATCTTGCACTACCGCTCTAACTTCTCCATTTTGTGTAATAATCATAGGTCTATGAGTTTCGTTAATCTGTTTTAACACATCAGCTGCTCTACTTTTCAGATAACTAATA
>JANTGR010000075.1 GCA_024762875.1 Sulfurospirillum sp. | reverse complement strand
TCGGCGGGCTACGGGCTTCTATGGGCTATGTGGGAGCCAAAGACATCAAAACTTTCCAGGAAAAAGCAGAATTTGTTGAGATCACGGCAGCAGGCTTAAAAGAGAGTCATGTCCATGATGTCACCATCACAAAAGAAGCACCAAACTACCATGCATAACAGGCTAAAATTTTAGTCTGTTAATAAATTTTTTTTTCACTTTGCCGATATTATATTCAATATAGATATCTTAAAAAAGTGAGCCTTATCATGATAGAAACAGTTACCCCCAAAGAAGAGAATAAAAAAAATCTTTATCTCTCAAAAATGCCCCAATACAACCCAAACCCGACGATGCTGTTTAATGCCCGCGGAAAAATAGAATTTCAAAACGATGCTTCCAAGAAGCTCTTCTCATCAGTACAGTCACTACAGGATCTGCTAGCGCTCTCTCGCATGGAAACTATGTCTCTCATCAGTGATGAAAAACGTATCACCAAACAACATATATGCAATGATCGCTACTATCAGCTCTCTTGTCAGGGTGTAAATGATATCGCCTCAATTTTGGTGTATGCTACAGATATCACTGAAACTGTACAGATGTATCAAGAGATTGAAAAGACCCAAAAAGAGTTCATATTTTCGATGGGTGCGATCGGTGAAAGCCGATCAAGAGAAACAGGTAACCATGTCAAACGTGTCTCAGAGTATTCAAAACTTTTAGCCCAGCTCTCCGGTCTGGATGCCAAAGAAGTTGAACTGCTGCGTTTGGCTTCTCCTATGCATGATATCGGGAAAGTAGGCATTACAGATACTATTTTAAATAAACCCGGTCGTTTGACAACAGAAGAGTTTGAAACGATGAAAACACATACAACACTGGGTTACAGTATGTTTGAAAATTACAATCTGCCTGTTTTTAAAACAGCTGCCATCGTAGCTTATGAGCACCATGAGAAATATGACGGCAGCGGTTATCCAAGAGGGCTGAAAGGTGAAGAGATCCACATCTATGGCCGTATCACGGCTATCGCGGATGTATTTGATGCGCTGGGCAGTGACAGGGTGTATAAGAAAGCATGGAAACTGGAGAAGATTTTGGATTTGATGAAATATGAAAGCGGTAAACATTTTGATCCAAAACTTATCAACCTCTTCTTTGACAATCTCGATCAATTTATTGCTATCAAAGAGAGCTACAAAGACGTCGACTAAACTATCCCGCTCTGATAGCATCTATCATGATAAAAAGCAGACTATCATGATAGTCTGCTAAAAAAATTCCAGCAACTCCTCATCATCTTCTGCTGCCTCAGCTTCCTGGGCTGCAAACATCGATTCTATTTCCAGACAGGTATTGGCAAATGAAGCATCAAAGTAATGGATATTGTCCGTATTTCTCTCATAAAATACAATGTTAATCCACTTCAACAAATCATCAGAAAGGGCAAAAAGCGCATCAATGAGAATGTCACGTTTCTCTTGCTCTTCAAGTTGCTCGAGTGATATATTTTCAAGAAAGTTTGAAAATTCATGAAAAGTATTTTCAATAGCAGGAAAAACGATAAAATTTTTGATCACATTATACAATGTGTTATAAAATTCAACGACTTGATCGATATAACCATAAAACTGCATAACATCACACATACTCATGTCATTGAGCAGTAGATTAAAATTATCCAATCCCTCTTTAAATTCATCAAGTTCGGAAAATGTTTGTTCATCCACTTCAGCGACAAAATCAACTGCAGAAATCTTATCAACAACCGAATAACGAATATCCTGAAATCTTCCTTCATGCTCCTGTACATGTTCTGCTACCTGATGCATTGTTTGCGACTCTACCGCCACACTCTCTGTCTCTTGATGGGAAGCATTGTACTCTTGCATCGCTTTTATAACATCAAAATCTTCATCAGATTCACTCACACGCAGTTCTACTGTCTCTTCATCATCACTGTCATGACTCATGAGAGAAACAGGTTTGTTAAGTAAGCCTTCCAATTCGATAAAAATAGATTTAGCCTCTGGTATATACTCAAGCATACGTATCTTTTTACGCATTTTATCTTTAAAAACCCAAATAGCCTGATTCATCTGCTCCAGCTGTTCTACATAGAGCTGCATATGCCGTTTATCCACTATTTTTGCAGCGATATCATCGATCTTGCTTAAGAGTTGGATTTTATTGACTGGTTTTGAAATGATGGCATCAATAGACATAAAAGTGACTTCCGTGAGTATCTCTATTTCACTTGTGCCTGTGATAAAGATAATATGTGCATCCGGATTGATTTTCTTCATCTGGGTGATCATTTCCAATCCATCCATACGCGGCATCTGGTGATCAGCGATGATGATGTCATATTGATGCGGATTTTCCTGATAAAGCTTTAGCCCTTCCAAACCATCCATCGCAGTATAATGGTTTTTAAAATACTTTTCCAAAAGCTTTTTGTAAAAATTCTGAAATACTTCATTGTCTTCCACAACCAAAAGATTTAACTCTTTGGTATTTTCTTTCATCTGTTGAATTTTCTTGATGCCCATTTTTCACTCACTTTATATCGTTGATTGTTTTGGTGATATCAAATATCGACAAAGTTGTATCTGTTCCACCACTTTGTACTGCCATCTTCGGCATACCATATACAGTAGCTGTCTGCGCATTTTGTGCATATGTTTTTGCCCCGGCATCCCGCATCTGTTTCAAGCCGTTTGCACCATCATCTCCCATTCCTGTGAGAATAAAACCTGTTGCATTGCCTTTGACTGCCTTGGCCACTGAAGACATCAACACATTTACCGAAGGCTTATGTGAATTTACACGCGGATAATCCTTGAGCGTTACACAATATTTCAAACCTTCTTTTGTAACTTCCATATGCTTATCACCCGGTGCAATCAGCACACGTCCATTCATCACCATATCACCCTCTTTGGCTTCCAATACTTCGGAATTGGGCGCTATATCATTAAGTCTTTTGGCAAAGGATGCTGTAAAGCCCGCCGGCATATGCTGCACTATCATGATACCTTGGTGATTGGGTTTTAGATGGGTAATGATCTCTTCTAGAACCTGTACACCGCCGGTAGAAGAGCCGATAGCTACGACATGGGCGGAAGGCATCATCGGTTTAGCAGTTGACTGGGTTCTACTTTTTGCTGGAGCAAGATGATGATTGTTTGAGATTTTTGATGCAGCGACTGCCCGTACTTTATCCAGTAGTTCCTGCTTATAATCATCAAAAAATTTATTGACATTGATCTTGGGTTTTGCCACGACATCTGCCGCACCAAAACGCAAGGCATCGATCATAGCAGAAGAACCGTTGGTAACCAGTGTAGAACAGATGATAACCGGTGTAGGACGCTGTGCCGTAATCTTTTTTAAAAAAGTAAGTCCATCCATCTTCGGCATCTCGATATCGAGGATAAAAAGATCCGGCAAGCCCACTTTTTTAAACTCGGCAAAAGCATCTACAGGGTTATCCGCTTCACCAATCACTTCGATATCTGCTATAGCAGCAAAGATCTTTTTAAATCCCTGCCTTACAATCACAGAATCATCGATCAGAAAAACTTTTATCATTAGAAAAACTCCACTTCAGATATCTCTTCTTCTTTTTCGCCGGCAAAAGCTCTCTCCATAAACTCTATAGAATTTAAAAGCGAATCCTCAAAGAGATAGACATCCGTAAATTGTCTTTGTACAAAATATTCATCAATATACATCTTAATATCTTCTACAATTCTCGCCAAATAGACAAAACCTTCATGCTCTTTCGGATAGGCTTCTATATCAAAAGCACGTAAAAAGTTTGCCAGCTCCAAAAAGATCGGTGTTACATGTTGTGTATAAGTAGAGGATAAAAAGATATCAGATACTTCATGTGATTTATCCGCTATTTTCATAATGAGCTCTTGATCTATCTCTTTTTGATCAATGGCTGTTACATAGTCAGCCAAATCATCACAAACAAACATCACTTCACCCTCATAGGTATCCAAAAATTCTTCTTTTACATTCTCATCAATATACTGCATCCTCTAGCCTTTTTTCTGATAAATTGATGAATTGATCTGTTTTAAATCTTTAATATGCAGATTATTGATATTTTCTGTTAAAGAGATGATAAGATATCCACCGTTTTTTAAATTTTTCATAACATTTTCAACCACTTTTTTCTTGGTTTCATCGTTAAAATAGATCAACACATTGCGTAAAAATATTGTATCAAAAGTCCCTATTTTATTGTTTACCAGCATCAGGTTATTGACATCAAAATGCATATTTTTTGATAATACCCGATCAACCAAAAATTGCCCCTCATGTCTTCCCCGACCTTTCAAACAATATTTTTTTCTGCATGTCAAAGGAATTTTATCTACCCAGCTTTCAGGATAGAGTCCCATTCTTGCTTTTTTGACAACATCAGAGTTGATATCTGTCCCTACCACTTCCCAGCCCTGCTTGGAAAGATATTTATCACACAACATCGCGATAGAATATGCTTCTGCTCCTACAGACGATGCTGCTGACCAAATACGATATTTTTTCTGCTCGTTAAAGTTTGTCAATTGCACTTTTAAAAAGTCAAAATGCGCCTGTTCTCTGAAAAAATAGGTTTCATTGGTGGTGATGAGATTAATCATCTCGTTTTTCTCCACACTGTCCTTTTTGACAATTTCCAGATAAGCACTGTAACTCTCTACATCATAGTGCATGATGCGCTTAAACAATCTTGTCTGCACCAGTGACTGCTTGTTGTCACCCAGCTCAATACCCACTTCTTTAAAAACAAGTGCTTTAAACGCCACATATTCACTACTGCTTAAAGTGATATCGTATTTGGTTTTTATCATGATCTTATATGCTCCCTGATCGCTTCACCCAGTTGTAACATATTTATCTTACCGATGACGCTGTTGGCTCCCTGGTCTTTTAGGGCATCTTCCATCGCATCATTTGCCATATTGGTATGCACAATGATATGGATATCATCATATTTTTCATCACTGCGAAGCTTCTCCATCAACTCGCGTCCGCCCATGCCCGGCATCTCAAGATCCGTGATAAAGAGCCCTATTTCGCTTACATCGATATTGTCTAAATCTTCAAAAAGATCTTTACCGTCATCATAGATTTCATATTTGATATCCAGCTTGATAAAAAGATCTTCTACCATTTTTCTGACAAAACGGCTGTCATCACAAAAGAGTATCTTTTTTTCTACATTTTTGACTGATTTGATCCGCTCCAATGCATCTTTGCTTTTATCATCGATATCATCAAATATATCAAGCAGCATTTTATCACTGTCAAATATAGTACAAAGCCGCTCTTGCCCCTGCATCGTCAACCGGGTAATAAAAGTTGATTTTGGATTATCATTAGAGTTGTCTGTCATCTCTTCAGACTCAATGGTGACGATATTTTCAACACTTTGTATAATCATCCCAAAACGATGCCCGCCATAGCTTGCCAGCACGACCAGCTCATAAGCATCATCATCCAAAACCTCATTGCCCATCCATTCATCAAAATTGACCAGGGTTGTCATACGACCCCTGATATCTGCCGTACCGATAATCAAACTCTTTTTATCAGAGTTTTTGGCAATTTTTAAATCTTTATAGACCAAAAGCTCTTCAAGCTTGGAGACATTTTTGGCATATAACTCTCCGTTACTACCTGAAAAAACGACATACTGGTTGGCATCATTGGCAGATGTCGAGACCAGTTTTACCAAGTCAAGTTCATCCTCTTCTTCATAATAAGAAGCCTGGTTTTTTGTTGCTTCTGCCATCATGCTTCACCTCCTAGTTGTGATATCTCTCGAAAATCCAAAATAGTATCGATATTGAGTATCGCTACATATTCATTTTTATAATTAGCCATATTGGCTATATATCTGGTTGGAATCTTGGTACCAAAAGGCGGTACAGACTTGATATCCTTTTGTGCGATATACCCTACCTCAGAAACACGGTCAACAACCAGGGCAACCATCTCTTCACTTTCACTTTCACTCTCTTCACCCTGTTTAAAAACGCTCTTTTTGACAATCACAAGAGAAGTGCGCTCAGCTATCTCACTCTCACCATGTCCAAAACGTCCTTTGAGGTCTATCACCGAAATGATATTTCCCCTTATATTGGTGACACCCTTGACATAAGACTGCATCATCGGCACCTTGGTAATCCCCTGATACTCCACCATCTCTACTATGATAGAAGAGTTAATAGCATAGAGATCTTCACCTGCCAGAAAAAAGAGATACTGCTCTCCCTCATTGATGAGCATCAACTCCTCTTCTGACTCCAATTCTTCGATAAATAATTCATCATTTTTCATGACAAATCCTTAATATCTATCAAATTCACCTAAATCAGGCGTATCTGTTGTTGAAGCAACTGCTCTTTTACGGACAGTTCTTGGTGCCTCTTGATTTAATCTTTGGGAAAAAGGCTGCTCTGTTTGTTCACTGATTTGAAAAAATCCAATCAATTCAGCCAATGAACCCGCTTGACCATCCAACTCTTCACTGGCAGATGCCAGCTCTTGAGAAGATGCTGTATTGGTTTGTGTTACACGATCCAATTCATTCATAGCCTGTGTAATTTGACCGATACCGATATCTTGTTCGCCTGCCGCAGTAGCGATATCTTTGATCAGGCTTGCTGTCTCTTCGATTTTTGGTACAACTTGCTCGATAAGGGCACCTGCTTCTTCTGAGATTTTCACACTGTCGCCTGTGATTTCAGAGATCTCTGTCGCTGCGATTTGACTTCTTCTTGCCAGCTTTCTTACCTCAGCAGCCACAACGGCAAATCCTTTTCCGTGTTCCCCTGCACGTGCAGCTTCAATAGCGGCATTCAGTGCTAAAAGATTGGTTTGATACGCAATATCTTCGATGATTTTAATTCTGCTTGATATCGTTTTCATCGCATCAACTGTTTTGTTGACCGCTTCACCACCCTGTTTTGCCATATCTGCTGACTCTTCGGCGATATCATTGGTTCGGTTGGCATTTTGTGCCGTTTCATTGATAGAACCACTCATCTCTTCGATCGCCGCTGTTGTTTGCTCTAATGAAGAAGATTGTTCACCTGCCCCTTGAGAGATAGTTTGAGAATTGTGATTGACTTCACCCGAAGCACTTTTCATCTCAGATGCTGCTTCATTGATCTGTTCAACGATATTGGATAAGTTGTGACTGAAACTATTTACCGATGTTTTGATGGATTGTAGATCACCTGGTAAATCGATACCAATTTCTTTGCTTAAATCACCCTCTGCCATAGCTCCCATCGTAAAACTAAGTTCTTTTACAATCTCTTCCAAAGTTTCTGCCGTAGTGTTTGAAGCCGCTTTTACAATACCAAAATCACCATTCCATTCACGTTCAATTCTAAAGGTAAGGTTACCGCTCTCCAGATTTTTCAATCCATCGATTGTATCTGCAAAAGCCAATTCAACCGTATCAAGTGTTTGATTGAAAATCGTAGCTATTTTTTCAAAATCTTTGCTGTATTTATCCAGATCCATCCGTACTGTTAACTCCCCTTTTGCGATGGCCGTATTGAGTAGTTCCGCATCCTGCAAAAGATGAGAAGTTGACTCACCGATAGAATTGACTGCATCTTTCAGGACACCATACTCACCTGCATACTGATTAGTGACTCTTGCATCCAGTTCACCACTGCTTAAGCGATTTGCCACATAAGACATATCTCTTAATCCACCAACCAGGGTATCGAGTGTATTGTTCGTACCATTGGCGATATCAGCAAAAGCACCTTTATAGTTGATAACATTGATCCGGTTATCCAGATTGCCTTTTTGTGCTTCACTTGCCACAACAACATTATCCTTTTCAAAAGAACTTAACTGCTCCTGCAAAGAAGAAAATGCTGCCATAATAGGTTCAAATTCTTTATTTTCAACATTGAGGCTTACACCAAACTCACCTGCACCAAGTGCTTTTAAAGCTTCACTGACCGCTAAGATATCATTTTTCATATTGTTCTCCATCGTTTTTTCCTTTTTTATTATGCGTATTCGTTAATGACTTTGTTTAATGAGCCAAAGATCTTTTTTGTATCATCTCTAATCAACTCTTCAAGTGAATGAAACATCTTTTCTGTATCGTCTTTAATCTCTTGATTGATTGACTTTAACCGTGTTCTATCAGCAGATTTTTGGGCAACATCAACATACTCCTGCAGTTTTCCGTGAACATCTTTGTGATAGCGATCGACATTTTTCCACTCTGGGTGTTTGGTAAAATCTTTTCCGCTTGAAGCTTCTACAAACTTTCCAAAACGACAGCAGCAGGGCTTTGTCACCTCAATATCTGTATGTCCCATATCAACATGATGCGTGATATGTTCTCTAAAGATGATATGATCAAAGAGATATCCTTTTTGATCAATCTGTAAAGAGTCTGCATTGGTCACCTGTTTATCTTCTGAGAGACGATCAACCATCTCATCATACGTCATATTGCGTTCAGCCAGAAAATTTACCAGATAAGCCAGAGACTCATCAACCGAATGGCTTCTCTCATAATTGACCAAATCCCTGTAAATACCTTCGATCATATCTCTTTGGAAGTCCGTGATTTTTTTTCGGTATGAGAGGATATGACTCACTTGTCCATTTTTCATAATAGGTGTGGTAAACCCTTTTACCCAGTAATAATCCCCGTTTTTCTTTCTGTTTTTGACATAGGCATAAATAGACTCCCCATTCAGCACCCGCTGCCAAAAAAGCTTAAATACCGCCTTTGGCATATCCGGATGACGAATAATATTATGCGGCTGTCCTAACAGCTCCTCCATCTCATAGCCTGCATATTTACAAAATACACTGTTGGCATAGAGAATCTTTCCCTTTACATCCGTGTGACTGACAATCACTTCATGTTCACCTATAGTCAACTCTTCTCCTTGCATTCTTTCTCCTTACGCTGCTTTTAACTTATAATCAATCAAAGAAGGTATATCCACTATAAGGGATACTTCTCCACTGCCCAAAATCGATCCACCGCTGATCCCTGGAACCTGATGAAAAGTCTCTCCCAGTGGTTTGATCACTGTTTGATGTTCACCATAAAGTTCATCTACTCTGAGTCCTACAGATTTATCCGCATACTTCACAATCACCACATTTTCTCTTTGTCCTTCATACACAGATTCATTAAAATACTCCCGAACATCCAAAAGCGGTAGTATCTCTCCACGCAGATTGATAAATTGGTTGCCGTTCATATTGCTTTTATACTCATCGTCTAGCTCGATACACTCCTGGATCATATCAAGAGGAATAACATATTTGGTATCTCCCGCCTGAATCAAAAATCCGTCAATGATGGCCAACGTCAACGGCAGTCGAATGGTAATCTTACTCCCTTTACCTGGAGTTGAATCGATATCCAAAGTTCCCCGAAGATCTTCGATATTACGTTTGACTACATCCATGCCCACGCCGCGCCCTGAGATATCAGAGACTTTATCTGCAGT
>JANTGR010000074.1 GCA_024762875.1 Sulfurospirillum sp. | reverse complement strand
CAAAAGAAGAGCCCGAAAGGCTGCGTATTGAGGCAGACAAAGAGATCATTTTTGCTGATGCAAAACCACTGGATCTTACACCTGCCGAATATCAGGTACTGGGATTACTCATCAAACAAAAAGGTTTTACCGTTTCTAAAGAACAGATCCTGCACACTGCCCACTCTTTTTCAACGGACAATGATAATTCACTGGCGGTGATTATTGCCAGATTGAGAAAAAAGCTGCCAGAGGGTATCGAAATCAAAACTGCCCGTGGTGTAGGCTATAAAATCTTATCATGATACACTCCTTACATGGCAAGATAAAACTTATTTTTATCATCACAGCTTTTTTACTGACGACACTCTTTGCTGCAACAGTGATGATTAATCACAAAGAAACTTTTTTAAAACAGCAAAAGCGCTATAGACAAAGCACGCTCTTCATTCTGCGCCATTTCAGAAACCCGCAAAACAGTATAGATGATCCCAATTTGCAGCGTTTTTTGGAAAGCAGTAATCTGGCTATTGTCAAAAGCGGAAAAAAAGCAATACTGCAGCATGCGCAGCAGGTATTAAAACGCAAAGTTTTTAGAAGTCGTTTTCGACTCTATCATGATAAAGATAGTTATTATCTGCGTATTAAAAATAGAAATATTGATCTGCTTTTACGCGATTTGACAGCACGGAACTTTCCCTGGACGATGCTGCTTTTATATCTGCTTGCTCTCACTTTTTTGCTCTTGTTATACGGCTGGATCATTCGGAGTTTAAAGCCTTTAAAGCAACTGCAAGGAGAGATCGAAAAGTTTGCTGCCGGGGACTTGCATATCCACTGTCAGAGTGATAAAAAAGATGAAATTGCCCAGGTCGCCAATGAATTTGACAAAGCGGCTAAAACCATAGAAAAACTTCTCTCATCCAGACAGCTTTTTTTACGAACCATTATGCATGAACTGAAAACGCCTATTGCCAAAGGACGCATTTTGACTGCGATGCTTGATCAGAGCAGGGAAAAAGAGGGATTTGAGCATATATTTGAACGGCTGGAACTGCTGCTTGACGAGTTTGCAAAGATCGAGCAGATGCTTACTTCCCGCTACAAAGTGGAGATTAAGCCCTATTTGATGCGTGATATTGTTGATCAGGCGGTTGAACTGCTTATTTTAGATGATCCTGATGATTTTATCATGATAGCATCTTCTCCCAATTTGATGATCGAGAGTGATTTTTCACTGCTTTCTCTGGCCGTAAAAAACTTGCTTGACAATGCCATTGAATACAGTAAAGATAAAAAAGCTTATGTTGATTTTAAAGAAGAGAGTATCATGATAAGCTCAAAAGCAGAGGCTTTGGCTTATCCTCTCGAAGCGTATTTTAAGCCTTTTCATCATCAAAGTGGATCCAAAAGTACTGGTTTGGGGCTGGGATTGTACATTGTGAAGAGCATTGTAGATTTACTGGGGATGCAATTTAACTATACACGGCGTGATGAGATGAATATTTTTACAATAAGTAATGTATAATCCCTGCATGAAAGCATTTGACAAAGTTATCGATTTATTACGCAGCGAAAATATTTTTTTGACCGGTGGGGCAGGGGTAGGCAAGAGTTTCCTGACCAAACAGATCGTGACCTACTACAAAGCAGAAGCACTGAATGTGATCGTATTGGGTTCGACAGGTATTTCTGCTGTCAATGTCGGCGGACAGACAATCCACTCTTTTTTTGCTTTTGGCATCGCCAACAATTTTGAAGAACTGAAATCTTTTGACCGATACAATAAAAACAGGCTGAAAGAGTTGGCAAAATTGCTGAAAAATCTACATCTTCTGATCATCGATGAGATCTCTATGGTGAGTGCAGATCTGCTGGAGATGATTCTCTACCGTTTGCGGGCAGGTGGATTTAAAGGGAAGCTGATGGTTGTGGGTGATTTTTACCAATTGCCGCCGGTAGTCAAACAAAAATCACATCATTCATTGATGAGGGAAGCTGTCTATGCTTTTGAATCAGCTGCCTGGGAGCATTTTGATTTTGTGACAGTGGAGTTGATGCAGATTAAACGTACCAGTGACGAGACTTTTATGCGGATTTTGAACTATGTGCGAAAAGGAGAATTAAACGAAGAAGTTTTTTCCTATCTTGAGCATTTGCGTGGGAATGACTTTGACAGTGAGAAAGCAACCGTACTGTTTGGCAGAAACCAGGAAGCAGACATTTTAAACCAAACCAAAGTTGCACTGGTTGAAACAGAGGAGTTTGTCAAGCCAGCTTGCATCACTATCAAAGATAAAAAATTGGATGAAAGGCGTATTGCCAGTTGGAAAAAGAGTTTACCGGTAGTTGAAAATCTCACTTTAAAAGAGGGTGTGCCTGTTATCTTTACGACCAATCGCTGGGGATTTTACCACAATGGAGAACGTGCAGTAATTGAGCATATCGATGATGAAGCCATTGTCGTTGAAAAAAACCACCGTTTAATCAAAGTAGAACGATTTGATTTTGAGCTGGGACGTTCTGCGCTTGATGAAGAAGGCAATATCGACAGTGAAGTAGTCTGTACTTTTTCCCAGTTTCCACTGCGCCCGGCCTATGGCATCACCATACACAAATCACAGGGGATGAGTCTGGATAATCTTGTTTGTAATGTCGACCATATCTTTGCCGACAGTCAGTTTTATGTGGCACTCTCACGGGCTACCGATCCAGGCAGACTGAAAATAGCTTTTTCAAGAGGTGATTTTAGAGCTTATCTTCAGCGTGTGGTACAGGTGAGTGAGAGTGTCACAGCGTTTTATGCCAATTTGCAAAACCTGGTACAGGTGGACTAAGCTACACTGTGACTTTCTTTGCGATGAAAAGCGTAGAGATGTCCATGGAATTGCCCTTGACTGTTTCGATCTCAAATCCTACTTCTTTTAACTCTTCTGTGAGCTTTTGGGTTGTCAAAAAGTCATCAATGGAGTTTGGCAGATAGTTATAGGCGTTATAATTTTTAGAGAGCATACCTCCGACAAGTGGTAATACTCTTTTCATGTAAAAGTCTCTGATTTTTGCCGAAATACTTTTTTTAGGCAGTTTTGTAAACTCAAGAATAACCAAAAGACCGCCAGGTTTTAGGACTCTGTAAAATTCACGCAGTCCCTCTTTTCTGTCAACAACATTGCGAAGGCCGTATGATATACTGAGGATATCTGTACGATTGTCTTTACAGGGGATATCTTTTGCCTCACCCACAATAAAGTCAGCATTGAGATTTTTCTTTTTGGCTTCATCCAGCATCCCGACAGAAGGATCAATACCGGTAATCTTTTTGATATTGATATTTTCTTCATGTGCGATTTTATCCCAAAATTCACACATATCACCCGTGCCGCAGGCCAGGTCAAGTATAGATTCTATCTCTTTTTGGCCATATTTTTCAAAGGTGAGATTGCAGGCTTCTTTTCTCCAGCTTTTATCGATACCAAAGCTTAGAACGCGGTTTGCTACATCATATGTTTTTGCAATATCGTCAAACATTGTGACGATTTTTTCTTGTTTATTCAACTATTTTCCTATCTATAATTTTTAAGTGCTACGGGAATAAGCGCTTTGATCTTTTGAATACGGTGAATATCTGCCGGGTGGGTCGAGAGAAATTCAGGCGGTTTCCTTTTGCCTTGTGAAAGACGACGCATATTGTCCCAGAAAGTGAGAGCTTCTCGCGGATTGTAGCCTGCTTTGGTCATGAGATAAAGTCCGATTTCATCTGCTTCATATTCAAACTTGCGGCTAAAAGGCAGCACCAGCCCAACGCCTTCAACAGAGCCATAAGCTTTATTGATGACATCTGCATATTTTCCTCCGCCTATCGTCTGGGAAGCGATGGTTTTTCCCATACGTCCAAGCTGCATCATACTCATACGTTCAGCCCCGTGTCTGGCGATGGCATGGGCAACTTCGTGGCCGATCACGACAGCCAGTTGATCTTCATTTTGTACGGCACGAAAAAGTCCTTTATAGACAAATACTTTGCCGCCTGGCAGACAAAAAGCATTGAGAACATTTTTATCAATCACAAAAAACTGCCATTTGTAGTCAGGCTGAACTGCTGCCGCAGCAATACGTTTTCCAACGCGCTGCACAACAGCATTGAGTCTTCTGTCATGACTGAGTGGCTCTTTTTGCAGGATTTGTTTCGCAGACTGGTATCCCATCTGCATCTCCTGTTGTGGAGAAAAAAGTACCAATTGTTTCCTGTGGGTATAAGGCGTATTTGCAAGACAGCCCGTAAAAGAGAGCAGTAAAAAACCAAGCCACAGGGCATGCATAATCTTTTTCATGATAGACAATCCTTATTCAATATTGTCTATTGTAGCGAAAAAAGTTTATAGCTCTGTTTTGCCAAACTCTTTGCTTATCTATTTACCTTTAAAAAGTGCTTTTTTTGCATTTAAAAGTTCAATACTGTGATCTATATTTTTATTGAGTAATTTTTCACGCATTTTTCTTTTTTTCGCTACTGCATCGAGCAGCTTTTGCTGTTGCAACAACTCTTTATCACTGTTTCTGATGTAGGTCTTGATGATCAGACTTCGTTTGCTCAAGTCTATAAAATCAGAAATTTTAGCGTCGCTGTCATCAATCAGTGCCAACATCTTATGATAGTGTTTGGGATCATAGAGATATGCAAATTTTTCCATGAGTACTTTGGTCTTTGTCATGGCTTTTTTTATCTTTTTGTAAGAATCAAGATCATGGCATTTGTCATATTTTTTAGTCAGTCTCAGGACTTTTTTAAAGCGTTTTTGAACATCTGATTTGACAATAAACCCGATGGAAGTATTGTGATAGTACATAGCGTGGGTATTGCTTTGTTCTTTTATCAACAGATCAAACTGTTTAAAGATGATGGCACACTCCCTTGTTTTAAAAAAGTTCTTCACTTTATGTTTTTCTTCTTCTATCTTTGTATCGATCCTGGAGATAAAAGTATTGATCTCTTTTTCACTAAATGCATCTTCCAATAGCGTGATATTGGCTTTGATAACTTTGAGATCTTTGTCAACAGCTATGGTTTTTTCTATCAAAGAGAGGTGAAAATAGACTTTTTTGTACATATTCTGATCAAAAACGTGACGATAGGTACGCAGTAGAATTTTTGCTTCTTTTAAATCTGTTCTAAAATGCTCCAAAGCATGGATATCATTCTCATCCATCAGCTTTTGTCTGTTTTCATTGAGATCATGATAGATTTTGTAGAGTACGATTCTCACTGCATCAGAGACAATCATCTCCTCAAAAATCAACTCTTTGACATCTGTCACTCTATTTTGCTCTATATCTTTAAAAAAGGCATAGATATTATAATCTATTTTTTGTGGATTGCCCAGGAGAGCCAGGTTTTTGTTGCGATAACGGTTGTCATCACTCACTTCTTTTTTGATGTATGGTTTTAGATCTGCGGGCAGGGTGAAATTTTCCGCATCTTCAAAGCTTTTAAAGCTCACTTCCAGCAAGAGGAGATTGTCTAAGTGTTGTTTATATTTGTCTATGGCATAGTGTATGCCTTCTTCTTCCAGGTGGTAGCGCACTTTTTTCAGGATATGGCCGATTTTTGACTTTTTCGCTTTGAGATATTTTGCTTTATCTATCTCTTTATCAATTTCATTTTTTCGGATATCGCTGCCGGTACGGACAGTTTTACAATACTTCTCATTGACACTTCGAAAACGGATCTCTTTGCAGATTTCGATCTGGGTGTAAAACTGTGCAATAGTCTCTTTTTTGGTATCACTGTTTTTAACAAGTGGTAAAATTGAATCTTTCAAAAGATATTTTTTTTCAATAATTGCCATAGTTTTCCTTTGCAGCTAGTATAGTATAGTTGCCTGGAAAACTTTAACAAAAGAAGCATAAAAAGTTAAATTTATTATTTAAGTATTTCTTTTAGTTACATTTTTTTTACTTAATGGTGCCTTTAGTGCACTTCGCTGTTGTATTCTGTCTCAAAAAGGGTTTTATGATAAAGGATGATGGCTACCAGCGCCAATGCATAGAAGATCGTTGACAGTAGAATAATCCCTACAACAATGGCCTCAAAAAGTTCTTTGTGAACAAAACCTTCTGGAAGCATTTGCAGCATCACGATAGAGAGACCGCCTTTAATTCCGGCAAATAACAGGACTGACCACCAGCGGAAATTGATATTTGTCATTTTAGTTGTTTGATTGGAGATAAAAGCAAATTTCATCATCATGACTGCCCTGATAACGGTGGTGACAAGAAACATCCACAGGATTTCATCACTGTATTTGATCAAAACATCGATATGCACGATACTGGCCATAGATATAAATAAAAATGCATTGGCAAGCAGTGCGAGCAGGGCAACATAATTTAGATTTTGTTTGTGTCTTTCTATGCTGGTTATATCTTTATTGAGTCTGGCAGTGATACCTCCCATGAAACGTGATGAAAATATTTTGCGGCTTTTATTGGTGCGATCGAGGATGCGTTTTCCTTTGCGGACACGTCTGGAGGCTTCTTTGAGGGATTTTTCAGTGATTGAATTGAGTGTGATAATAGAGACAATGACAGCAAGCAGCCCGGCAACATGAAAATGCTCAGCCATTTCAAAAGCGGTATAAGCTGTTATCAAAATAAGTATCAATTCACTCATGGCATCTTCTGTAATACGCATCAATATAATACCGGCAAATCCTGTCAAAAGTCCTATCATGATAGACAGGGCAATCACTTTCAAACTGACTATAACGATATCAGCAGCAGTGATATCTATCCCATTCATCAATGGCAGTGCGATAAAACTGAAGATAATCAAAGCAGTCGCATCATTAAAGAGTGATTCTCCTTCGGCGAGGATTTTAAGTTTATGGGGGATTTTAAAACTGGAAAATACCGAAACAACGGAGACGGGATCTGTTGCTAAAACCATCGCAAAAAGTGCGATAACAGCACCTGCAGAGAGATGGTAGGAAGCAAAGAAAGTATTGGCAGTGACCAGTCCAAAAAGGATAGAGAGGACAACGGCTACCAGTGCCAAAAAGAGCAGACTCCAGAGATTTTTCTTTAAATCCGTGAGTTTGAGCTGCAAGGCATCGGAAGTGATCAGTACCGGTATCAGAAAAAGCACCAGTTCTGCAAAACTCTCTTCTGAGAATAATATCATATTGGGGAAGAGATAATAAAAACCAAAACTGAAGAGAATCAGTGTGATGGGGGAGGGTATTTTAAAATGTTTTTGTATCTCTATAGAGAGAAATAAAACACCAAGCAGTAGTAAAAGTGTTAATATCATGATTGTTCCTTATTGAATGATTGCGTGTTTTGAACATACAGACTTGTGAACGACTCTACAGCCGTTTTACGGCGCAGCCTTAGTGAATAAGTCTGTATGTTCAGAACACTCAATTGAAATTAGAAAACAGCACTATCTTCTTCTTCGTCGTCTGGTTCTGGGCTTTTGTGCTTTTTCTTTTTTATCTTTTCTGCCCCGGTAGCGTTTATCATGCTCCTTTCTTTGACGCATTGGAGCTTTGAGAAGTTTATTTGATTTCAGCGATGCTTCGCAGTATTGATTGACACGGATACGTGCGGATTCTGCCTCTTTTGAGTCAGGAAAAAGATCAGGAAATTTATAGGCAAGCCAGAGATAGAGAGATATTTTTTTGACTTCATCTTCTGCTTTTAAAAGTTCCAGCTGTGTTTTGGCAATACCATGCATATTGACAGAGGTTTTATATGGTACCACTTTTTTTTCTATGATAGCATTGACATAAAAAAAGAATGCACTTTTGATCAGAGGAGAACGGATACTCACCGGTGCACCGGCCAGTAGGTATTTCTCTTCCAGCGAGAGTCTCTTTTTTTGATCCAGAACGAGTGAAAGATCGAGCATATAGCCTATATTGGCTGCTGAAAAAGGTCCGGTAAAACGCATATGCTGTGAAAAGTATTTTAATATTTTGTGTAAATTGTCTGTTTTTAAGTGTTTGGACAATTCCAGGATTTGTGTGGTTGTGGCTTTGACTTGAAATGGCGCTTTGATGGTATGAAGTGGAGCATGAAACATCTGCTCAATATGTTCAAGTACCTTGTGGCTGGTTGCCCCGATATAGCCATTTTCATGATGTCCATACCGACCGGCACGTCCAGCGATCTGGATAATTTCATTGGGGATAAGAAGACGGTTTTCTATACCGTCAAATTTACTGTCAGTGGTAAATAAAATTGTCTCAATTGGCAGATTAAGCCCCATTGCGATGGCATCGGTGGCTACCAGCACCGTGCTCTCCCCTTCTCGAAAACGTCTGGCTTCTTCACGTCTGACTTCGGGGGATAAATTGCCGTAAAGCACAGAGACTTTATAGAGTTTTGAGAGTTTGGATTTGAGTCTGAGTACTTCGGATCTGGAAAATGCAATGAGTGCAGTATGGGGCTTGATATGCTTTAACATCGTAGCTTTTGGCAGTACTTCAAGAGGATTGATACGTTTGAATTTGACAACTTCAAGTTCCTCGTCCAGGTAGTTGGCGATCTGTTTGATAGCATCCAGGGCATTGACACTGCCTGTCATGATCACTTTATCGGCAGGCGCCCCGACGATAGCATTGACCCAGGCCCAGCCGCGATCTACATCCCCCAGCATTTGTATCTCATCAATCACACAGACATCCACATCAAGTGCATAGTTGGTCATCTCAATCGTGGAACAGATATGACCGGCCTCTTCATCTATGCGTTCTTCTTCCCCGGTGATGAGAGAAGCAGGGATATCATTGTTGATCAAAACTTCATAGTTTTCCAAAGCCAGCAGCCGCAGGGGTGCGAGGTACATACCGCAGTCCGCTTCCATAAGCTCCTGCATAGCATGATAGGTTTTACCGCTGTTGGTAGGTCCGACATAAAAGTAGAGTTTTCTTTTTTTCTCACGGGCCAAAGGGAAAAGTGACTTGAGATCACAGTTTAAAAGGGCGTTGAGTTTTTCTTGCCATGTTTGGTTTGTTTTCATAGTGATGATGATAGCTAAAATGTTACAAAGTTTAGCTTTATGTGACAGGATATATACACTTGATGACTGTTTGAGGCATTTAAGGTTGAGATACACAAATCACCACATCAGGTACAATCTCTATCATGATAAATAAAATCAACATCTATTAATCTATCATTTCTGTAAAATTTATATATATTTTGCTTCATAATGAAAAATATAAGTCAAATATAAGCAACTTTTTTCATACATGCTTTATCTTTACTTATAGTCTATAAATAATAAAAATTTGAAGAAAAAATCGTAATTTAACGATAATATGGCTTACTATGTGCTATGATATATCAAATTATTCAGTGAAGGGTTATGATGACAAAGATATTCTATCGATTTTCAGTCAGTGCAGTTTTGGCACTGGCGCTTAGTGCCTGCGGAGGCAGTTCGACAACGGGTACAACAGGGGGAGGTGGTAACAACCAGCAAACCAAGACTTTTGCAACGACTATTCCTGATACGCCTATCCCAAATCATGCATTAAACAGTTGGAACTTATCTGACACGAGCAATATAAAATTTGCAAAGTTACCACAAAATGATATCACTGATTTTTCTCAGAT
>JANTGR010000073.1 GCA_024762875.1 Sulfurospirillum sp. | reverse complement strand
TGCTGCATCGCAAACAATGCATAATACGCTACCTTTGACGCACTCTTAACATTAAATACACCTACTACTGCACACATTATTTTCCCCTATATTCCTAAACAATCTGTTATTTTATACAATCCATTTTTCTGATTTACCAGCCATTTTGCAGCTTTGATCGCACCTTTGGCAAAAGTATCCCGGCTGGTTGCAGTATGATTTAATTCGATAAACTCGCCATCGTTGTAAAATCCAACTGTATGCCGCCCTATGATATCGCCCCCACGTAGTGCCATCACAGCAATTTCATCTTTGCTTCTTTCACCGATATTGCCATCTCTACCACTCACACGTACCTTATCCAATTCCAGTCCCCTGGCTTGTGCGACATGTTCTGCCAGTGTCAGTGCTGTACCACTGGGTGCATCTTTTTTATGACGATGGTGCTGTTCAACAATCTCTGCATCAAAATCACTCAATGCTTTTGATGCCAAAGCAGCCAGCTTATTTAATATCGCAACACCCAGTGACATATTGGTCGCATACAGGATAGGCATATTGAGCGCTGCCTGATCCAAAAGGTTGAGTTGATGTTTGCTCAAACCTGTTGTGCCTATCACCAATGGTTTGGGTCTTTGCAATGATTCTTCCAACAATGCTTCTGTTCCTGCCGGCAGTGTAAAATCAATCACAACATCACAGTTATCCAGTAAAACCGCTGTATCATTGGTTATCATGATAGATTCATCTACCACAAAATCAATCTTTTCAATGGCATGAATCACCGATACTTTTGCATTTTCATCATTTTTAAGATTGTCTATCAACAATCTGCCGACTCTTCCCGTTCCACCATGGATACCTATATTTATCATCATTTTCCTCTTAAAGTGATCTTGCTATAACTTGCAAAGCCGCGACTGCGCCATCTGCTGCTGCACATACTACCTGTTTTGGTGCTTCTATACGAATATCGCCTGCGGCAAAAAGACCTTCAACTGAAGTTCGCATGGAAAGATCAACGACCATTTCCCCATAATCTGACATCTTGCATAAAAAACTGCCATCATCCTGCTTTAATACACCGTTATTGACATTGTTCCCGACAAAAGTAAAAATGCCCGGAACCTTCAAATCTTTTTCATTTCCATCATTGTCAACTGTCAATACACCCAAAACGCCCATAGCATCACCATAGACTTTTTTTACATTGGAGTTCAAGACCAATTCTATGTTTTCCCTCTCTTTAACATGTGCGATAGTTGAAGGTGCAGCACGAAAACTGTCTCTTCTGTGGATCAAATAGACTTTTGAACAGATGTTGGAGAGATAAACCGCCTCTTCAAGCGCAGTATCTCCACCACCCAATACGGCTACTTCTTTATCTTTGTAAAAAAAACCATCACAGGTAGCACAGGTACTCACACCTTTGCCAAAAAACTCATCTTCACCTTCAAAACCTGCTCTTTTTGGTGTACTACCCGTACAGATGATGACATTTTTAGCCTCAACTTCTTTGCCGTTTGATAAAATAACTTTAAAAGTTTCATTCTCTTTTTTGACTTGTTTGACTTCAGCCATTTCATGTTTGAGTCCAAAGCGCATGCACTGCTCAGGCCATGGCTCCATCAACTCCATACCGGTTACTATCTCTTTGATCCCTGGATAATTTTCCACTTCACTACTATTCATGATTTGCCCGCCGGGTAACCCCATCTCAAACATCACAACATCTTTCAATCCGCCGCGAGTAGCATATAACCCTGCTGTAAGTCCGGCAGGTCCACCACCAATTATCGCTAAATCTAACATTTTGTTTTCCTATTGTAGTTTTTCTATCATGGTATCTTGTTTGTAAAGTTCATTTTTTACCTGCTGTATCTCAAATGCACAAGGCACATCATATACATTAAATCGCTGAATAAATTTTAGGAGCGTATTCATCCCTGCTGATATAGATATGATACTATCTTCTTGTTTAAATCTTTTTTGATAGAGATCTATAGCTAAAATAGGATTGTCTTTTTTAAGTTTACTGGCTATTTTCTTCACATTTTGCATATTTGAGCTATACAAAAGCACCGTATATACTTTAGCCTTGGGTACAAAAATATCGTTGGTTGTATAAAAGAGATGTTGTTTAAAATCAAAAAACTTATACTCTGAAAATTTATAGTTATAGTATGCAAAAGCACCGGCAATCATAGCAGCACCAAAAAAAGAAGCAAAAAGGTAGTTAAAAGAAAAAGCGCGTTTCATTAATCTTTGACTACAAGAGGAAAGCCCTCTTGTAATACTCTAGACTCTAAAGGAAAGAGTCGATTTTGTCAGCAAGTACTTCTTTACCAGCTGCACCAACCATTTGATCTACCAATTCACCATCTTTGAAAACGAGTAGTGTCGGGATAGATCTGATTCCGTATTGGATCGCGATATCTTGCTCTTCATCAGTATTGACTTTTGCAATTGTCGCTTTTCCGTCAAAATCTTCTGCCAATTCTTCAATGATTGGAGCGATCATTCTACAAGGCCCACACCATGGTGCCCAGAAATCTACCAGTGTAACACCTTTTGCAACAGTGTCATTGAAATTTGCATTTGTTAATTCTACATATTTTCCCATATTGTTTCTCCCAATTTAATTATTATTAAGTTTCATACTTAGACTCACACTTCGTTAGTGTGAACTAGAAATTATATCTAAACATCCTTAGTATAATGTTAATTATTCAGTTTTATTTAAACCAACTTCTCTGCAAAACCCAGTATATTGCCATTGCAGTCTCTTAAATAAAATTCTTTCATGCCATAAAATGTATTACGCATGTCATGCACAATTTCTACTTTATCTTTCAAATCAGCATAATAATCATCCAAAGCATCAATTTCAACGTAAAGTGCTATATTGCTGATACTGCTGTCTATTGCTACCGCGTCAAATCCATCATCTTTGATATTATTGATCTCTTGTATCATAATCTGCGCTTTACCGCTTTGGACTATAGCAAAACCCAAAGGCAGGGTTTCATTAAACTCAAGGTATAACTGTTTCTCATTATCCACACCCATGACATAATTGAACTTTAAAACCTCGGTATAAAACTTGACAGTTTCATTCACATCTTTGACGATTAAATTTGGTGAAATTGATAGTGCTTTCATTTATTGTATCTCCGCTTCTATTCTACGATTTTGTTCTCTTCCTTCTGCTGTGTCATTGGTGGCAATAGGATTTAAATCTCCTTTGCCGATAGCAGTTATTTTTCCCCTGCTGATGCCATATGATACCAAGAGCTGCTTGACAGATTCTGCTCTTTTTTCAGATAAAAGTCTGTTGCGTGATCTTGTACCGGAAGTATCTGTGTATCCTACTATCTTAACCCTTGCATTTGGATAACGCTTCAGAAAATTTGCAAAAGATTTGATACTTGGTTTTGAAGCCGGCGTTACCAGATAAGAATTGGGTTCAAACCGCACATCCAAAGTTTTCTTCACTGCACAACCTATAGAATTTACTGTATAGCCCTTCGGTGTAGCGGCACATTGGTCATCACTGTCCAAAATACCGTCTCCATCACTGTCTTTAGGAGCAGGCATTGGTGCTTTTACCACTTTTGCTCTCTTTTTCACCACTGCCGGTGCAGCCGCTGCCAATACCGGTGGTTCTGGTGTATCAAACGGTTTTGCTTCAACACTTGCACGCACAGGACAGCCATGATCATTAACACCAACTCCAGCAGGCGTATTGGGACAGACATCGATACTATCTGGAATCGTATCACCATCACTATCATGATAAGCCAGTGCAGTTTTGGGAGGACACCCGCTCAAATCAACTTGACTTCCCCGTGGAGAATTTGGACACATATCACTATAATCAAACACACCGTCTCCATCACTGTCTTTTGGCGCGGATGCTGTACCAAAAGGTATTCCTATACCGACAAACAATGCAAACTCGGCATCTTGATTACTGTTTGATTTTAGCATATGCATCGCTTTGAATTCTGTCACAAGATTAATTCTGTTCTGTAAAGGGTAACGCAGCCCCAGTCCCCCATCGATATAAAATTGACTGTCGAAGTTCGGACGTGAATCAATAATATGCTCATAACCGGCACCCATATAGAGATAAGGTGTCAACAGATATTTGGACTCTACCTCATATACCCCCTCCACATCAAGTTGCAACGCTGATGAGACACCGCCTTCTTGCTCACTTTCATCTATATTGACATACCCAAATCCAACACGTGGTTTGATGATGGAATCCTGCTCAAACAAAGCATCAATGCGAAACGAGTGCTTCGCAAAATCAAAACCATCATCATTGTTGATAGATGTTAAACCATACTTCAATGTAGCCAGACTTCCAGCAGCAGATAAATGCTGACTGCCAAGTACCAAAGCAGCAAAAAATAGAGACTTTTTTATCATGTTCACTCCAAAATTATGAAATTTTACTATATTAACATTATATGGTTGAAAGTTAAATATTTGTTACTTAGACTGTCAAAACCTTTTTCAAGCCCATTTTGACGAGCCCATACCCTTTTTGAGCAGCAGCACAGTGGCTCAACAAGGCTTTTCCCTTGTTGAGAGAGATTTTTACTATAAAAAATATTTTTGTTCTGCCGATATAGATTTGAAGCCACATAAATCAGATGTTGGACTACTAAAAAATAATAAGGATAGAAAATGTTATCTTACAAAAATGTAATTTTAGGATCACTCGCTGCACTCACACTCATAGGTTGTGGAGGAACAAATACCACACCATCACTCTCACAAACAGCCACAACACAAAACGGGCAATCTTTATCAGTCCGTATGACAGATTTGTCTGGAGATGAAAGCTATAGTAATGAAGAAGCAGTCAAAAGAGATTTTGATACACTCACACTGCCAAAATTTGTCAATAACGACTATCAATTGCCAACAGAGGGGTTCAAAGCAGGCTCTGATATCAACTGGTCACTGCTTAACAGTGGAGATTTTAACCTCACAAATGCCAAACTGATGATAGAAGATAAAACTGTCAAACAGTATGCCAAACTCTCTGCATTTATCAACTATGATTTAAATACTTCTACTCCCGAAGCCAATAAAACAAAAGAATTTTGTGTCACTATCCTGCCTGAAGCCATTACACCAATGCAAAAAGTTGATCAAGATATTCAGATGTTAGAAGGCAATCACTTCCCTATTCTAATTGACTTCAATTCAACAACACCTTATCAAGACTGTGGATTGGATATTCCTGCGCCAAATGGCTCAAATATCACATGGACTGTCTGTGATAAAGATTTACTCGAAATCAATACAACACTAAATGAGCTGAGAGTACTGCATCCTGAGTTGATTACAGAGCGTACCTGTACCTCAATCAAAGGAACATTCACAAATGGTGATATCACCAAAGAAGCTTATTTTCCTGTCATTATTTTACCTCAGCACAAAATGATGAGTTATGAAGAAGCCTGCGATCTGATTAAAGGTGCCCTTGAAAACCTTCAAAACACTACATTTGACCTCGCAAGCATTTTACCACAAAATGATGGAGATATAAATATCCAATGGATCTCTTGTGATCCTGAGCTTTTGTCAATCGATGCTGCGGGAGCACTTATTAACAATAATACAACAGGAACAACAAAAGAAGTTGTTATCAAAGCAACTTTATCACTCAAAAATATACAAAAAGAATTTTGTGTAACACTACAGGTACCAACTGTATAAATATCACATATGCCTTTGTTAAAAAGGCATATGTTCCCCTTCTTTCACACGATTAATAAAAAATTATGCTATAATTCTTTTTATAACTATTTATTATAAAGGTGAGTCCATGAAATTCCTCTTTCTCTTCTTTTCATCTGCCATATTTGCCCTCGCTTTAGACTTCACTGTCACCGGTACAGTCGTATCTGACAATCAAAAGATGATAGGTGCCCGCTACATGGGTTATGTAAAACATATTTATTTTGAGATCGGTGATAAAGTCAAAAGGGAAGATACACTTTATGAACTGGAATCAGCCGAATTTGATATCTTGAAAAATCAGGCAGATCTGGCAATCGAACAGGCAGAAATCATGGTCAATATGTATAGAACCCGCCTCGACAGTATCAACAGGGAACGACGCACCCTTAAAATTCGTGGCAAACGTTCCGGCATAGACTATAAAAATCTCTCCATTGCTGCCGATAACGTTGAAGCAGGACTGGCTGCTGCACAGGCTCTCGTAAAAAATGCTACTACCAAAATAAAACAGGTCGCAACTATTTCAGATTATCTCAAAGTCAAAGCGCCCAATGATGGCATTATTGTGCAAAAACGCATCCGTGTTGGTGATTTGATCGCACCCGGTATGCTTACAATGGTGTTGGTTGATTTAAATCATCTTGAAATAGAAGCACAGGTCGCTGAATCAGATCTGTTCTATGTAAAACCCGGCCAAAAAGTCAAAGTAGCCATTCCTTCTCTTCGCTATAAAACAACAGGGACTATCAAATCAGTTGTCCCCAGTGCCAACCCTATGGCACATACATTCACCATCAGGGTTAAATTCAAAAAAGACAATGATATGATTTTCCCGGGTATGTATGCAAAAGTGACCATTGCCCTACCAGGCAATGCATCCAAAGATTAACCCAAATTTGCCACGAAGCCTGAGTGAATAAGTATAGGGCACTCACTCTTTAGTACACACATCCTCCGGATGCTTGGGACACATTGCCTTGGCATTGCTCATCAGCACCGGTATGAAAAACAACGAAACCACTGTAGCTGCAATACTACCAAATATCAGGGCTACACCCAAACCGCCGAAGATAGGATCAGTTGCCAAAAGAGCACTTCCCAGGATGATTGCAACCGCCGTCAGCAAGATTGGCTTTGATCTCGTTGCTGTGGCTATAGCTATGGCACGATTTTTCTCAATTCCACCTTCCATCAAAGCACGGGTAAAGTCTATCAACAAGAGTGAACTTCTCGCACTGATACCCATCAAAGAGATAAAACCTATCAATGAAGTTGCAGTAAGAAAAAAGTTTGTATGAGAAAAGAAAAGTTGGATTTTATCTGTCACCCAATGCCCTGCAATTACACCGATAATAGATAAAAAACTACCAATCAAAACAATTCCGCTGAGGGAAAAAGACTTGTAATAAACCACCATCAGCAAAAACATCAACACCAAAGCAGCGATGAAAGCACCACCCAAATCTCTAAATGTATCAAGTGAGACTTTCATCTCTCCATCCCATTGCAGTAAAACTTCATGTTTTGTTTTTTTATCAACCATATTTAAATCAAACATATACGTTGAGATACCAGGTACTTTGGTGATATTAAATTCATCAGAAAGCTTCTTGATCATATTGTCTCTTGCTTCAAGCAAAGGATAGACTTGGGAAACCATATCACATTCAGCAGTAATACTCACCATATCTTTGAGATTTTTTCTAGAGATCATCGGCGAAGAGGTCACAGGTTCGATATGAACCAACTCTTTGACTGGCACCAATATCCCGCGACTGTTCATGAGTTTTAATTCTGAGAGTTTCATCATCAACCCTTGCCTCGTTCCTGGCAAAACTGTACGGCTCTTTTCTTTCAAACGCACAAAAATAGGTATCTGATCTTGCTGATTTTGTGTATTTTTGACAGCTATCTGGTGTCCTTTGAAAGCGAGATAAACGATTTTATTGACTTGTTTGACACTCAGTCCGCTACGCATAATCTTCTCTTCATCAGGAATGATTTCATACTTGGTATAAAGATCATCCTGCATAATATCTACATCTACCAAACCGGGCGTTTCACGCAATATTTTAGCCACACGCTCAGCAGTATACCGTTGCAGGGAGGCATCTTTTGTATAGAGTATCACAACAATTGTTGCCAACGTTGGAGGGCCTGAAGGCATCTCGATAAATCTGATACTGCTGTCTTTGACCAAATGTTCACAGGCAGCCTGAATTTTAGGTCTTAAACGGTGTACCATCATATAAGAGGGTTCTTCTCTGTCATGTTTGTCAGTCAAATTGATGACTATTTCCGCCTGATTTTTCATACCCTTTAGAGCAGATCCTTTCACCAGCCCCGCATAATCAAGTGGAGCTCCCTGCCCAAGATAAACCTCCATATTTTTAATGACAGGCTCTTTTTTTAACATATCTACGACACATTGGGTCACCTTTTTTGTCTGCTTAATCGAGCTGTTTGTCGCAGTATCAACATAGATACTGAAAGTATTGGCACTTTTACCTGGCAGCATTTTGGCAAGAACAAGTTTTGTTGGAATCATCATCACCGCACCTGCCAGTGACAAAAGCACCAATCCTATCACCAGCCACCTGTTAAATTTAGAACTTATGATTTTAAATATAAACTTTTCCATACTATGTGTGCTTTCCGTGTTTGATTAATTTCTTTGCTAAATAGGGGGTAAAAACATAAGCCACGAAAAGTGATACAGCCAAAGCGACAGGGACATTAAGCGGTATCGGCTTCATAAACTGTCCCATCATGCCGCCAACAAATGCCATCGGAATCATTGTCAGCATGATTGCAATCGTCGCGATATTGGTAGAGGGGCCTATCTCATCCGTCGCTTCAATGATCACATGATCGAATTCCTCTGTTTCACTCTCTTTAAGATGGAGTCTTCGATGGATATTTTCTATGACAATAATAGCATCATCCACAATCAACCCCAGACTCAGTAAAAAAGCAAAAAGTGTAATTCTATTAATCGTTTGATCCGTCATCAGTGCAATAAAAAGTGTTGTTGCCAATATCATCGGCACAGCAATCGTGACAACCATTGACTCACGCCAGCCCAAAAATGGAATCAAAATAAAAGAGATAATCAAAATTGTAATCAGTAGATGATGAACCAGTTCATTTACCGCTTCATTGGCTCTTTCACCATAATTTCTTGTGATGATATACCCGATACCATTTTCTTCAAGTAAATGATCATTTTTTTCAAGCACTTTAATCGCATTTTCAGCGATATGCACTGCATTGGTTCCTTTTAGCTTGGAAACTGTCAGTGTTACCTGATCTCCCGCATCGATAAATGATCCATTATTATCCTGATAAGTGATCAACGAACTTTTAAAGTTTTGTATATCATAGTTATAACTTATTTTGGCAATATTTTTGAGATAAATAGGCGAGTTTCGGTAACTGGCTACAATGAGATTTTGCAGATCCGAGATATCTTCTATGGCATTTTTTACACCAAAAACAATGATCTTGTCATTCTCAGACGGTACGTCTATTTCAGGTGCATTGATAGCGATAGAACGGATAGACTGCACCACCTGCCCAAGCGAGATGTGATAAGCGGAGAGTTTGTCCAAATCTATCATGACATTAAACTGTGGATGTTTTACCCCTTTGAGGGTTGTTTTGGAGATATTTTCTATACCGTTGATATCCTGCTGGATCTCTCTTATCTCTTTATAAAGCGCGATATTATCAATTTTTCTGTTATCTTTTTTATAAAAAGCAACTGATAAAATCGGGATATCAATATCGATATCAAATGGTTTGACCAATGGCGGCATCGCACCTTTTGGCATTTTGTCCATGTTTTGCATCACTTTATCATAAAGTTTGAGATTGGATGATTCTCTATTTTCACCGATATAATACTGCACATTGACCAT
>JANTGR010000072.1 GCA_024762875.1 Sulfurospirillum sp. | reverse complement strand
TGACTAATTTTCATTTTCTCAGAACGAGACACTCCGGTAATACAAATTTTGTAGATGTACATCTTGTTTTTACGCCAGATGTTTTACTGCTTGATGCGCATCGTGCGAGTGACAGGATCGAAGATAAGATCGAAGAGCTTGATAAAAAAAATGACTGGGTAGTGAATATACACTTAGACCCTTATGATGACAGCTATGAAGAGGCGCTTCGTCAAGTTTAAGTGAGTGTAGAGAGTTTGGACTTTTTATTTTCTTGAGAGAGGAAAACAGAATTTTTCTTGATTTTACACATACTTTCCTGTAATGATTTTTGTTCATTTTTCAGTACTAAGATTGCATCATGAATCAGCGTTTGCGCCTCTTTCATATCGTTTATATCATCAAATGCAGGAACTTCCTCACACAGTGTTGAAAGTGTTTCATACTCCTCTTCAATGATAGCGACCTTGAGTGCGTTAAGCCACTGCACACTCAAGGCTGGTCTCCTCTTTCCAGGTTTCCAGTAAGACTGAAGCAACATGCAGTACTTCATCCAGTTTGGCAGTGTCATTATGGATATTGGCTTCCGTTAGGAGTGTCAGCTGATAATTGTACAGACCATTTAAGTACTCAGCGATATTGCCCCCTTTCATATCCAATGAAGAGATCAACTCAACATAAATGGCAGATGTCCTGTTAATGTAGTAGGCTTTTTTCTCAATATCTTTGTTTTCAATGGCACGTTTTGCCAATGAAGCAAATTTTAAAATTCCCTCATAAAGCATCTCTATCAGTTTCTCTGGTGACTCTACCATTGTATGGTTTTGTTTGTAAGCATCATAGCCTCTTTGCATTTTCTTCCTTTTTTAATTTTTATTATTTTGTGCATCTATGAGTGACGTGAGTGTACTTGAAGCATTGGAAAGTCTACCAATTACAGCGTCAAAAGAAGCAAATCTTTTTTGTAAAATATCATATTTACTTTCTAATCTATCTTGTGCTTGTTGCAATGAATCAGCCAATATTTTACTCTTGTCATCATAATTTGTTTTGAGTGTTTTTAAGATCCCGTCTGAACTGGTGCCTATATCAAATAGACTGCCACTCATCTTTCTAAAGATGCCTTCTTCTGCGCCTTTTCCTATAAAGAAATCCTGCACACTTTGTGAATCGCTGGAAAGAGATTCTTGAAACTTCTCTTTGTCCAGAGTGAGTTTTCCATTTCTATCTGCACTTAGTCCAAAATCTTCTATCATCTTTCCACTATCTGAAATAGCAGTAAAAAATATATCATTGAGTGGTCCCATTAAGCCTCTTATTTCAGATGAACCAGAAAAGACCCCTGCTACTTTTGTATCTGGATCATAATTAGTCGTTGTTTTAATAGTGTCAATGAGTTCATTGTATTTGCTGACAAATTCATCCATTTTTTCTGTAATCTTTTCACTGTCCTGAGAGATATCAATATGACTATCTCCTGTTTTAGAGAGTGTGATCGTAGCACCTTCTATTAACTCAGTGAGTTCATTACTTGCACTGCTAACAGAGATACCATCTATAGTCAAGTCGGCATCTTGAGCACCTGTACCTATCTGTGTAAAAGAGATATCTCCAGATACAGTGATATTGTTACTTGTCCCTGACTGGGTAGATTTAAGCACCATAGTATAGGGGGTGTCTCCACCTACGTTTAGGATAGAACCTGTAATTTTTCCTTCCGTAGCATCTGAAATCTTATCTGCCAAAGTTTCCAAAGTGTCCGTATCTTCAATGGTAACATCATAGCTTGAACCATCGATCTCCAAATGCATGTTTCCTGCAGTGAGTGTGTCGGTCTTAGAAGGGTACCCTTGTGATTGATGAATATCTCTAGTAGCTAAAGAGTTGACATGGATATCAAAACTTTGCGCTGGTGTAGAGGAAGTTGCCTCGATACTGACAGTATCTCCTGTCACTGTACTGCTCTTGCTTTGATAGAGTGTCAGATCTGAGAGAGATGTAGCAAGATCTGAAAGTGAAGAGATAGCATCTTTGATACCAGTGAGCCCTGCCTGTTGCAGTGTCAGGCTTTTTTGTTTATTTTCAATAGGCTTAATAGTGGATGCTTTATCTGCATCTTTTAGTTTATCAAGCAGGTCATTTGTTAAAACCCCTTGACTACCAAGCCCTAGTGTTGAGAGTGCCCCTGCCATCTTTTATCCTTTCCTATCAAAAAGTTTACCTAGAAGATCTTTCATCCCCTCGGCAAACTTGATCGCTTCTTCTGAGGGAAGTTTGCGTATCACTTCTCCTGAGTTTTTATCGACGATATTGATAAATACTTTGTCAATCTTGTCGTTATATCCAAATGAAATATCCAGATGCTCGTTTTTGGCAACGGTATTCAATTTTTCGCTAAGCTTTTGCATATCGACATTTTTTTCTTGTGTTGTATCTGCCCGACCCGTATCCGTACGAATCTCTTGAGCAGGAGTTACTATCTGAGCAGGTTCAACAATGGGACTCTGTGCAAGTGACATTGGTATAGATACCATCGTTGATTGACTGTTGATATTTAACTGATCCATGAGCGACTCCTTTGCTTGGGATTTTCTACACTCTACATCGGTCATATTTTTTAAATATAGATACCCAGGGAGCTAAAAAAGAGAAAGTTTTTGATAGAATGCAATAATTATTTACAAAAAGTGACAGGATAGTATATGAAAGTTGCATTGGTATGCGATTCTCCTCTTTTAAAAAAAAGTTTACAACTTTATCTAAAAGAGAGTGTTAGTAGCTATGAAGAGTGTGATTTTGTTATTTCTGACAGGGTGGTAAAATCTAAAAAGCCGGTTTTACACATCGGCAAAGAAAAAGATGCGACATTGCAGGTGCCCTTTTCAAAAGAAGAAGTGTTATCTAAAACCCAGCTGTTTTATCAGAAACATCTGGCAGAGAATGAAAACGAAAGTATACAGGAGAGAGAATTGGCAAAGATCCTCTCCAAGCTCAACAAAAAACATAAAGAAAAAATAGAACGTATCATAAGAGAGTATCATGGCAAGTGAAAAGGTGTTGTTTACACAAATAAGTGGCGGAAAATATAAAGGAAAAAAGTTGGCACTTCCCTCTCTGGAGACGACACGCAGTACCAAATCGATCCTGAAAGATTCTTTTTTTGACTCCATACAGTTTGATATAATCGATAAAAACTTTGTGGAAGTATTTGGTGGGTCCGGTTCTATGGGGTTGGAGGCTTTGAGCCGTGGAGCAAAAGAGGTCTATTTTATCGAAAGAGATCCCAAAGCCTACAGTGTACTGAAGAAAAATGCAGCGTCAATTAATCCACAACATACCCATCTGACTTTGGGAGACAGTTTTGAAGTGTATCCCACTCTTATCACGCAAATCGAGAATGAGAGTTATCTATACTTTGATCCGCCCTTTGATATTCGTGATGGGATGGCGGGAATATATGATAAAGTGATTGCCTTGATAGAAAACACCCCCAAAGAGAAAGTTATCATGATAGTGATCGAGCATATGACAAAGATGGATATGCCGGAGAAAATCGGTCTGTTTAAAAAGAAAAAGTTTAAAAAATTCGGACGAAGTGCCCTGAGTTATTATATTGTGGAATAGAGTGTGCTGGCAGTGTGATAACTGAGTATGCTAAACAAACATGCCTATTCACTAAGGCTTCGCCGTAAAACGGCTGTAGAGTCGTTCATAAGCATGTTTGTTTAGCATACTCAACTATATAACAAAGGTGCATGTGTGAAACTTAAATTGCTATTTATTTTATTATTATTCAGCCAGGTTGTGGAAGCGACAAAGATCAAAGATTTGGCGCATGTACGGGGTGTTCGTGAAAATCAGCTGATCGGCTATGGTCTCGTGGTGGGACTAAATGGCGTAGGTGATGGTTCATCATCGAAGTTTACCCAGCGGGCAGTATCGAGTATGCTGCAAAGTGTCAATGTCAAAATAGACGCTAATGATATCAAATCTAAAAATGTTGCTGCAGTGATGGTAACTGCATCTTTGCCGCCTTTTTCAAGACATGGTGACAAGATAGATGTTGAAGTTTCCTCTATGGGGGATGCAAAATCTATTGTCGGCGGTACGCTACTGCTGACACCGTTGAAGTCAGTTGATGGTGATATCTATGCTCTTGCACAGGGAAAAATCAAAAAGGGATATCTCAAAAAAGGGGCTAAAACACCTAGAGAGACCAGTGCAAGAATCTATGAAGGAGCACTGGTAGAAAAAGAAGTAGGATTTGATCTTTACCATAAAAATCGTATTGAGCTCTCTTTAAAAAAAGCAGATTTTAACACTGCGGTAAGAATACAAAACAAAATCAATCAGACTTTTGGTGTAAAATCTGCTGTTGCCATCGATCCCAGAACGATTGAAATCACCAGACCTTCGAACTTTTCGATGGTTGAGTATTTGGCACGGGTGGATGAGATTGAGATGTATGGTGTGAAAACAGATAAAATTGTTATCGACCAAAAAAGCGGTACTGTGGTGTCAGGGTCCAATATCATGATAGACCCTATCATCATCTCACAGGGGGATTTGACGCTCCAGATAGAATCTGCAAACCATTTGCCAAAAGCAGGTAAAGAGAATCAGTATATCAGTGATACAGCCAGTGTCAATGTTAAAAATAATGTTGTCAGTATGCAAAAAGTGACTGTTGCCAATGTCGCCAGAGTCTTGCAAAAAATGGGCTCAAAGCCTGAAGATATCATCGCCATCATTCAGACGATGAAAAAGCAGGGTGCCATTCGTGCTGAATTGGAAGTCATCTGATGCAGATAGATAACAGTGCTGCTTTACTTGCTGCCAATACACCTAAAATAGCATCTTCGCTTTCCAAAGCAGATGATGTTAAACTCAAAGAGCAAACTGATGCTTTTGAAGCTTTTTTGGTCAAACAGGTTTTTGATATCTCTTTGAAAAAAGAGAATACACTTTTTGGTAAAGATGCAGGTGATAAAATCTACCAATCCATGTACAATGACACGATGAGTAAATCTCTGAGTGGGGGACTTGGATTTTCTGAATTATTATTTAATTTTTTAAAAGAAAATAGATAAAAATTAAAATAGTTAAATTTATTTAAAAAAGTAAAGTTTTTTGAAAACTTGTCGATTTACATGTAAGTATATATAAAGATGTAAGACAAGGAAAAATGATGTTAGAAAGATACCTACACAACGCAATCAAAGAACTCGATATTTTGATCACTTTAACACAGGAAGATATCATACTCATCAAAGAAGCAAAGCACGAGAAAATGAGTGAGCGCCAAAGCATGAAACAACATGCACTTGTCTCATTTGAAACGACCAAATCACTCTTAAATCATGAACTTTTGAAGCTTACACAGAACAATAATCAAGGACTAGAGGAAGTACTTAGTGATGAACAGGGAGTACTTTTAGACTCTTTTAAAGAAAAGTTGATAGCACTCAAAGAGATCAATGTACAATACTCTAAACTGGTCATTGCTGTTAATGAATTTTACGGGACACTGTTTGACAGTATGTTCAAATTTGATAACAGTGGATATCAAAAAACAAATCCTTTACCGGCAGCAATGCTACGAGTGAGTGCATAATGGGTATCTTTGACTCCCTGCATGTGGGGTATAGCGGCCTTAGTACTTCTCAATCAGGCATCAATACAACCAGTCACAATATCTCCAATGCCAATACTGAGGGCTACAGCAGACAGAGAATATCACAAAAAGTTAATCCCGCATTACATGATATTCCGGGAGATGTAGGAAATGGAACGCATGTAGAGACGATCACGAGGATACATGATGAATTTGTCTATAATCGCCTAAAAAGTGCATCTGCAAAATTGGAATACAATGAGTTTTCCAAAGATACTTTGCAGGAGATTACCAACTATCTCCCTGACTTGCAGGATAATGGTATCGCTAACGATCTAAAAACCTTTTTCAATGATTGGAGCAATGTAGCACAGTATCCGGGTGACTCGGCACAAAAGATACTTTTAGCGCAAAGCAGTGACAATCTGGCGCAAAGTATTCAAAATACAAAAAATAGACTGGAAAAGACACAAGAGAGGTTGAATGACAACTTTATCGCTTCTGTTGATGAAGTCAATAAAATTGCCGAAGAGATTGCCAATGTCAATAAAGATATCAATCGTGTTGAGAGTACTTATCAATCAAATGCCAATGACCTAAGAGATCATAGGGATGAGTTGGAGATCCGGCTTTCCAAGCTCATTGATGCCACTGTCTTTAAGGGTAAAATCCACACAGATAATTCTGTAGATCGATCACTTACTGATCAGGGAAAAGACTACAATATCAATATCGCAGGATACAATATCGTGGATGGAGCTACTTTTCATCCGCTTCGTGCAGATGACGGTGTGAGTGCAACCAGGATCAACTCACTCTATTTTATTGATCAAAATGGTCAAAAATCGGATATCACTTCAAAAATACGCAGCGGAAAAATAGGGGCTATTATCTCTCTTCGTGGTGATGGTGTTGATGCTGAGGGAAAAGCGACGCATTCCAAGCTGCAAAACTATATAGACAATTTGGATAGTTTTGCAAAAGGAATGATCCAGGGTGTGAACAGTATCTATGCACAAAGCCCGCAAAAGGAACTTGATAGCCATGCATTTGCCAGTACTGGCAATGATGACAAACGTGTGCTGAGTCTTGATGATATCAAAGAAGGATCATTTGATGTATTGGTATATAACAGTGCCGGAGAAGTTGTAGCAAAACGGGCAATCAACATAAATAGTACTACTACTATGAATGACGGCACAGACGATTCTTTGATAGGGCAGCTTAATAAAAAGAGTGATGACAATGGAGACAATGACGGAACCAATGACCTCGATGACCTGTTTACTGCTTCATACTATACTGATAGCAGCGATCCCGCACATGTAGTCAGTTCGATCAGTATCAAGCCAAGAGTAGAAGGCTATACTATCGCTATACAGGACAATGGAACAAATTTTGCCGGAGCTTTGGGGATGCATGAATTTTTTCAAGGAAATAGTGCCAGTGATATTGGATTGGAAAGTCAATACAAAAGTGACCCCAGTAAAATACAGGCTTACCAATCACCGATAGACGGGAATAATGAAGTTGCCAGCCAAATTGTTACACTTCAGTATGCCTCTCTTGATTTCGACACAGCAAATGGTGGTACAACAAGCAATACAATTGAAGGATTTTACAGAGGTACGACTGCGCAGATCGCGTCAGATGCAGGTGCTGCAACAAGTAACTATGAAGCGGCAAAAGTACTACATAATACTGTCGATGAACAAATGAAGTCAGTCAGTGGTGTTGATATGGATGAAGAATTGGTTAATTTGATGAAATACCAAACTGCCTATCAGGCAAGTGCCAAAGTCATCACGGCTATAGATCAAATGGTAGATACACTGCTTGGAATGAAATAACAGTAGTGAGATGTAGGGTTACAAACCCTTTAAAGAAAGGGTTTGTAAATAGCAGATGAGGGACTTACATCATCCCTGGCATACCACCCATACCGCCCATATCTGGCATAGGAGGCATTGCCGCTGGTGGAGTCTCTTCTTTGAGATCTGAAACAGTTGCTTCAGTTGTTAAAAGAAGGCTGGAAACTGACACTGCATTTTGCAATGCCACTCTTGCAACTTTAACAGGATCGATAATACCTGCTTCAATCATATCTATATATTGACCAGTTGCTGCATTGAAGCCATAGTTTGCATCATCACTCAAAGCAACATTGTTGGCAACTACGCCTGCATCAAAACCTGCATTTTCTGCGATTTGTTTGATGGGTGCTGTGAGTGCTCTTTTGACGATTGCTGCACCGATAGCTTCATCACCGCTTAAATCAAGATCGATTTTTGCACTTGCACGAAGCAGGGCAGCACCACCACCGATAACGATACCTTCTTCAACTGCCGCTTTTGTAGCTGAGAGGGCATCATCTACTCTGTCTTTTTTCTCTTTCATCTCTGTTTCAGTTGCTGCACCCACTTTGATAACTGCTACGCCACCTGAGAGTTTTGCGAGTCTCTCTTGTAGCTTTTCTTTGTCATATTCGCTGGATGTTTCATCGATCTGTCGTTTGATCTGTGCTACTCTTGCTTCGATTTGAGCTTTGTCTCCCGCTCCGTTTACAACGGTTGTATTGTCTTTATCGATAACAATAGATGAAGCTTGACCCAAATCATCCAATGTGGCACTTTCAAGTGTACGTCCAAGCTCTTCTGCGATGACTTGACCACCTGTCAGGATCGCGATGTCTTCAAGCATCGCTTTTCTTCTGTCACCAAAGCCCGGTGCTTTTACTGCTGCGATATTTAAGATACCTCTAAGTTTGTTGACTACCAGTGTTGCCAATGCTTCACCATCGATATCTTCTGCGATCAACACCAATGGCTTGTTTGTTTTTTGTATTTGCTCAAGAACTGGTAACAGATCTTTTAGATTTGAGATCTTTTTGTCATAAAGCAGGACATAAGCATTTTCAAGTACAGCTTCCATCTTTTCAGTGTCTGTCACAAAGTATGGAGAGAGGTAACCTCTGTCAAACTGCATACCTTCAACAACATCAAGTTCATCTTCGATACCTTTGGCTTCTTCAACCGTGATAACACCGTCTTTGCCTACTTTGTCCATAGCATCTGCAATTAAGTCACCGATCTTGGCATCAGAATTTGCTGAAATGGAAGCAACCTGTGCTATCTCTGTCTTGTCTTTGACGACTCTTGCCATCTCTTTTAACTCAGCGATGATCGCTTCTGCTGCTTTATCCATACCGCGTTTTACTTCGATAGGATTTGCGCCTGCTGTGATATTTCGAAGACCTTCTTTAAATACTGAGTGTGCCAAAACTGTTGCTGTTGTTGTACCGTCACCTGCTTCATCTGCTGTTTTGTTTGATACCTCTTTGACAAGTTGTGCACCCATGTTCTCGATCGTGTTATCCAACTCTATCTCTCTCGCTACTGATACACCATCTTTTGTGATATGGGGTGCACCAAAGCTTTTTTGGATCAGGACATTTCTGCCTCTTGGTCCCATTGTGACTTTGACTGCATCACTGAGTTTTTTTACACCTTCATAAAGTGCATTTCTTGCTGCGTCTGAAAAATGAATCTCTTTTGCCATATTTTCTTCCTTTTGTTTTTATTTTTTTCTTTTCAATGTTGTTTTATGTGTGGGATTAGTTTAAAATTCCCAAAATGTCATCTGTGTTCAAGATAAGATGTTCTGCCCCGTCAACTGTCAATTCCGTACCTGTGTATTTTGCAAATACTACGGTATCACCAACTTTGATATCTCCATCTTCAGCTACTTCATTGCTCACTGCCAATACTTCAGCTGTCAGTGGTTTTTCTTTTGCATTATCAGGGATGATAATCCCGCTTGCTGTAGTAGTCGCTTCTTCGACTCTCTTGACTAGAACTCTCTGTCCCAATGGTAAAAATGATGCCATTTTTTCCTCCTAAATAATTTTGTAGTGATTTTATCGTAAAGTAATAAATATATTGCTATATAAGCATGGGTATTTTACACAAAAAAAGTAAATCTGTCAAGATGTTGTGTTAAAATATGCATAAAGTCTTAGTTTATTAGACTAAGACTTATTGATTTTAGTGATGTAGTATAATGTTTGTACTTATCATGATATATCTTTTTTTTTGAAGATCAAAGGATATATTAAGTAAACATCAGATAAAATCTCACTTCAAATTTGTGGCAAGGTAGCTCAGCTGGTTTAGAGCGCTGGTCTCATAAGCCGGAGGTCGAGGGTTCAAGTCCCTCTCTTGTCACCA
>JANTGR010000071.1 GCA_024762875.1 Sulfurospirillum sp. | reverse complement strand
CAATACTTTCTCTTTGTTGATCCCATTGCCATTGTCTTCTATCTCGATGATGATCGTTCCCGCATCCGGATAAGCACGTAAATCTACACGCCCTTTACCTGCTTTGCCTGCTGCTGCTCTTGCTTCAGGTGTTTCCACACCATGATCCACAGAATTGCGAAGCATATGTACCAGGGGATCTGAAATCTTTTCTATGACAGTCTTATCCAGTTCTGTCTCACCACCGGAGATAACAAAATCAATATCCTTGCCGATCTTTTTGGCAGTATCATTCACAATCCTTCTAAACTTTGCAAATGAATCACCCACCTGCATCATACGGATGTTCATGATCCCGTCACGCACCTGTTCGAGCAATTCATTCATCAAGGCAGCAGATTCTTCAAGCTCCATGCTTTCTGACTTATCAGAGATTTCCATGATACGGGCATTGGCAATCACCATCTCTGACATTTGATTGATCAGGATATCGATCTTGTTGGAATCAACACGTAAAGAAGAGGTTTTTGGAGCACTTTTTTTACTGGTCTCTTTCTTGGCTTCAACCATTTCTTTTTCTACAGGCTTGACTGAATCTGCAGCTTCTGGTATTACTTCTACCTTATCTGGCACTTCTTCTATCACTTCTGTAGCACTTTGGCCAAATGCATCTGCTTCATACACACCAGCATCCAGCAAGAGACTCTTTAAATCCTCTGAAGCTCTTTTTTCAATCAACGCTTCCAATGCACTATGATCACTCTGTTTAAACAGTTCCAAATCAATATCATCTTCCACAAACTCAAATATTTCTTCAATATCCTCTTTCCCTGAAGCTGTTTGAAATAAAATCTCAAATCCAAGATAACACTTTTGTGCATCCAAGTCTTTGAGCGGCGGTACAGATGAAAGCACCGGAACATTGATCAAAATTTCACCCATCTCATTAAAAAAGTTAAATATGGAGAGTACTGACATCCCTGTCGTGAAAAAATCTTCTTTGAGACGTAAAGAGATATGCCATATCTCCTCGGCACCAGCTGCGTTAGATGCTGTCAATTCTGCTTGCGGCTCTTCTACGACCTCTGTTGCAACCGCCTCTTCTTTCACAAGTGGTGCAGCACCCGGCATCATCGATTTCAATTCTGTGATTAAGAGTGCACCATCGGCTTTGATCACATCTGTTATTTCTTCTTCATTGATAGAAAGTTGTGCCAAAGAATCAACATGATCTTTACACTTTAACAGGAGTGCGAGCATCTCTGCGCTCATCTGCACATTGCCTTTTCTCACTTCGTCAAGCAGATTTTCCGCTACATGCGTAAATGAGACCACATCATCAAAACCAAACATACCGGCAGTACCCTTGATCGTGTGCATAGCACGAAAGAGTGCACCTATCTTTTCATCATCCACACCGCCTTCAGTTGCATCCAAAAGAGCATTTTCCATAAATTGAAGCTGTTCCTCGGTATCTTCGGCAAAGAGTTCTAATTCTTCAGTCATCTTATACTCCTAACTCTGTTTCTAAACCGCTCATTCTAATAGCAGATGCAATTTCTTCAGAAACATGGCTGAGTGCAAAAGATTTATTGTCCAGTTCACAGGTACGTTTCGCCGAAACCAAAAGCTGCAAAGCTGCCATATCGATCTTTTCTACACTTTCCATGTTGATTTCAAGCGTATCATTGTTTGCACATTCCGCCATCAGTTCTGTTTGAATATTTTCAACATCATAAATCGTAAAATTATAAGCATCTATTTTCATCACACTATCCCAATAGTTTTTTAAGCACCAATAAAAACTTCTCTTTATTGAATGGTTTTAAAAGCCATGCTTTCACGCCTAGCGCTTTACCCTTCTCTTTTAAAGTCGGATTGGATTCCGTTGTCAGCATCACCACGGGTAGAAACTTGTATTTGTCCATGGACTTGATCTTTTCAACCATCTCCAAACCACCCATCACCGGCATATTGACATCTGAAAAGACCATATCGATGACATTCGCTTCCAGTTTTTCAAACCCTTCCTGCCCATTGGCGGCAAGAACAGTGTTATATCCTGCTGCTTTGGCTGCACTGTTGGCAACACTACGTATCAAACTTGCATCATCTACAATTAAAACTGTCTTTGACATATTTTGCTCCAAAATTTTTTCATGATAAATATCACTATATGGCTATATCGACTTTAATAAATATTTTTTTAGTACCCAAACGGCACTGTTAGATAAAATAATGTATAATAAGAACAGATCCAATACTTTCTAAGGGATAATTGATGCAAGACAAGACAAAAGCCGTTCATAGCGGCTATGATAAAGACAGCCAGGCAACGATGGCCGTGCCGATTTATCAGACCACTGCCTATGAGTTTAGAGATGCCAAACATGCAGCCAATCTTTTTGAGCTTAAAGAGCTGGGAAATATCTATACCCGGCTGATGAATCCGACAACAGATGTATTTGAAAAACGTTTTGCCAGTTTGGAAAATGGTGCTGCGGCTATCGCAACATCCAGCGGTATGGCAGCAATCTTTAATACCATCGCCAATGTAGCAGAAGCGGGAGACAACATCATCTGTGCCTCCAAGCTCTATGGCGGTACTGTCACACTCACTGGTCATACGATTAAACGCTTTGGTATCGAAGCACGGTATTTTGATGTACACAAACCCCAGGAGCTCGAAGAGCTGATCGATGAAAAAACCAAGCTTATATTATTTGAGAGTATTACTAATCCCAGTATCGATGTACCTGATTTTGATGCTATTATCATGATAGCTGACAAGCACGGTATCCTTACTGCAGTTGATAATACTGTGGCTACTCCCATTCACTGCAAGCCGCTTGATCTGGGCTGTGATATCGTTATGCACTCTACCAGCAAATATACAACAGGACAGGGTCTTGCCATCGGTGGTATTGTAGTCGAGCGCCAAAACCTGGTAGAAAAGATCAAAGGCAATAGCAGATACTATCACTTTAACGAACCGGATGCTTCTTATCACGGCCTTGTCTATACTGATGTTCCTCTGCCGATATTTTCCCTGCGTATGCGCCTGGCGCTGCTGCGTGATCTGGGAGCCACACCAAGTCCTTTTAATTCCTGGCTTTTTATCCAGGGACTGGAACATCTCCCGCTGCGTATGAAACAGCACTCTACTTCAGCATTGGAAATTGCCAACTTTCTGGAAAAACATCCCAGAGTCAAAAAAGTCAATTATCCAGGGCTGCAAAGCAATGTCAACTATCCCTATGCACAAAAATATATACATGGCGGATGCAGCGGACTACTGAGCTTTGAAGTAGGAAGTTTTAAAGAAGCCGTGAAAATCGTCGATAAAACAGCACTTTTTTCACTCGTAGTCAATATCGGAGACAGTAAGTCCATCATCACCCACCCGGCCTCAACGACCCATCAACAGTTAACAGCCAAAGAGTTGGATGCTGCCGGTGTACCAAGTGGATTGATCCGCCTGAGTGTAGGGTTGGAAGACAGTATTGATTTGATTGCTGATTTGACACAGGCATTAGAGGCGTAAACAAGTTGAGAGTTGAGACCCATATAGAAAGATTTACCCAGCCGCTCTATCTGGAAAGCGGACGGATCCTGGAGCCTTATGAACTCATCTATGAAACCTATGGTCAACTCAATGAAGACAAAAGCAATGTCATCGTGGTCTGCCACGCACTCACCGGCAGCCACCATGCTGCCGGCCGCTATGAAGGTGAGAGAAAAGCAGGCTGGTGGGACAGTGTCATTGGAGATGGCAAAGCCATAGATACACGTCAATTTTTTGTCATCTGTGTCAATGTGATCGGTTCCTGTTTTGGCTCTACTGGTCCCATGTCACCCAAGTATCCCTCAGGCAAAGCCTATAGACTGCAATTTCCTGTCATCACGGTCAGTGATATGGTCAAAGCGCAGATCAATCTCTTTGACCGCCTAGGTATCCACCATGCCCATGCAGTCATTGGAGGATCGATGGGCGGTATGCAGGCACTCTGTTTTGCTATCGAACATCCCCGTTTTTCCAAACGCCATATCATGCTTGCTTCCACCTATGCTACACAACCCTGGGCAATCGCTTTTAACAAAGTAGCCCGTGAAGCCATCATCAAAGATCCTGCTTTTAACGAGGGGGAGTATGACCCAAAGGTCATAAAGGAAGAGGGTTTTAACGGACTTTCTATCGGAAGAATGTCTGGACACATCTCGTATCTGAGTCCCACTAGCATGGAAGATAAATTTGGCAAAGTGTATGATGAAAAAGATGGTTTATATGATTTGTTTGGCAAGTATCAGGTAGAAAAGTATCTAGACTATAACAGCCGTAATTTTGTTACCTGGTTTGACCCGCTCTCCTATCTCTACATCACCAAAGCCATCAATATCTTTGATGCCAGACGCAATTATGACTCTCTGGAAGATTCTCTTTCGCGTATTGTCTCAAAAATAACCTTGATATCTTTCAAGGCAGATATGCTCTTTTTACCCCATGAAATGAAGTATATCGAAGAAACAATGCATAAGATTGGAAAGGCTGATTTAACGGAGTATACCGAGATAGACAGTGACTATGGACATGATGCATTTTTGGTAGAAATTCCTAAGTTTGAAAAGATTATAATAGATGCATTGGAGCAGTAAATGGAAAAAATAAGTTTTGAAGAGAAGATAGAAAAATCCAAAGCGATACTGGAAAAACTCATGGATCCCGAGATTTCACTGGAAGATTCGGTGACGTTTTATAAAGAGGGTATCAAAGAATTGCTAGAAGCACAAAAACTGCTTGAGGAAGCAAAGTTGGCTTTTGAAGAGTTTCATCCCGAGAATGAGCAGCAATAGATGAAGATTGCTGCACTCCAACTGGCTACACTGCCACTGAGCAACCAAAAGCTCAAAGAGTATTTTAAATCCGCGCATGAACAGGGAATCGAAATCGTCGTTTTAGGTGAATATGTCCTGAACAGTTTTTTTAAAGAGCTGGAAAACATACCCAAAATGCTCATTCGCGAACAATCCAAACACAAGATTGAATCGCTGCAAGAGTTTGCCAAACTCTACAATCTCACTATTATCGCACCGATTATCACCGTTGAAAATAACAAACTTTATAAAACAATGGGACACTTTTCTCCTACTGAAACCAACTACCGCAATCAGGAATTTCTGATCAATTACAGCCATTGGGATGAAGAAAGTTTTTTTGATAATGAGATCACAGGGCACATAGCACCGATTATTTTTCAATCCCATGGTTTGACTTTTGGTGTGATTTCGGGTTTTGAAGTCCATTTTGATGAATTTTGGATCAAAATGATGCAGGACAAGGTTGATGTTGTTTTACTGCCTACAGTTTCAACATTTGGCTCCAATTTTAGATGGAACGAAATCCTCAAAACACGCGCCTTTTTAAACTCAATGTATATCCTGCGTGTCAATCGCATCGGAACCTATCATGATGAAGAGAGTTTGTGGAAGTTCTATGGAGAAACCTACCTTGTCAATCCTGACGGCCACATCGAAAGTTCACTCAGCAATAAAGAAGATATGCTGGTAGTCAACATAGATAAACGCGAACTTCTGGATGCCAGACAAAGCTGGGGATTTAGACAACAGTTAGAAAGAAGGGCACTCCTATGAATCAATACTTTCACCGACAAATCCAACTCTGGGGAGAAGAGATCCAAAACAGTCTGCAGGATAAAAAAGTAGCGATTATTGGCTCGGGCGGACTAGGATCATCTGTGGCTATTGCTTTAGGAAGCAGCGGTATCGGGACATTTCATCTTGTAGATTTTGACCACGTAGAAGTACACAACATCCATAGACAAATCGCATTTACGACCGATGATCAGGGCAAATCCAAAGCCGAAGCTGCTGCCGCGCTACTGCAAAAGCGCTGTCCCTATACAACAGTAATCTCACATGTGGAAGATTTTGAAAGTTTTGCAAAAAAAGGAATTGAGATCGATCTCATCATCGATGCGACCGACAACCTGCATGTAAGAGCCGCTATCGATGCCTATGCAGGTACGATAAACAAACCATGGATCTATGGAGCAGTAGAAGCATTTAACGGGCAGGTTTGTTTCATTGATCAAAGTGATTTTTCTGCCTTTAAAATCTCTGATAAAACACCTGAAGGTATCGCTGCTCCTATCGTCATGCATATCGCCTCACTCCAGGCCAATTTGGCACTGCGCTACTTGGCCGGACTGCCGCTTAAAAAAGATCTGCTCTATTATCTTTACTTTGACAGTAATGGTGAGCTCATCACCCAAAAATTCAAGATGCCAAAAGTATAAATAAAACCAATAATAGATACAATCCCCTTATCAAGGAGTCTTAAATGAAATATATTGTTTTATTGCTTATCATGATAGCTTCTTTGCAGGCAAAAAACAGCTGTATAGGGTGTCATAATGGTATCGCAGATATCCGAAGTAAAGATTCCGGTATGATGCAGGAGATCCTAAAAGTCGCTGATAAAGCTGGAGCAAAAGGCAATGACTGTATCGTCTGTCATGGAGGAAATCCTGAGGCTAAAAAGAAAGAAAAAGCCCATAAAGGAACCTTGGCCTACTTTCAAAAACACAAAGGTCCCAAAGCTTTTTATCCCTACCCTGCTTCTGCCTGGATCAATGAAAATACCTGCGGTATGTGCCATGAAAAACAAGTCGCTGCCCAAAATAACAATCTTATGGCAACTGAACAGGGTAAAATTCATGGTGCACTCTGGGGATTTGGCGGCAAAGAAGGATATCGGCATACCTATACCGATTTTGGTGGAAAATCACCTGATCCCCATGAACGCCTTGGTACCAAAACCTATCAACACTATATGGATGCTCTGGCAAAACTGGAACCTCAGGGCTTTTTAAAAGAGACGAAAGAACTGCCCAAAGCCCCGACTGCTGATGAAGTCGAAAAAGACCCTTCTTTGTCTGTTTATACCTATCTCAGACAAGAGTGCCTGCGATGCCATACCGGCGGAAAAGGGAGAAAAAGACGCGGTGATTATAGAGGCATAGGCTGTGCCAGCTGTCATATCCCCTACTCCAATGCAGGACTCTATGAAGGCAAAGATGAGAGTATCTCCAAAGCTGAAGACGGGCATATGCTCATTCATACGATCCAATCTTCCAGAGATACCAATATCAGCATCAACGGTCTGCATTATAGCGGCATACCCGTTGAGACCTGTACTACCTGTCACAACAGAGGCAAACGTATCGGAGTCTCTTATCAGGGGCTGATGGAAACAGAATACAAAGCAACTTTTGATGAGATCGGCAATGCCCAGCCAAAACTCCATACCAAACGCTACCTGCACCTCACTGAAGATATCCACTACTCCAAAGGCATGCTCTGTCAAGACTGTCATACATCCAATGACATGCATGGTGACGGCTTCTTTCGCGGTGCCAATCTCGGCGCTGTTGAGATAGAGTGTCAAGACTGCCATGGTACCACAGACAACTATCCCTGGGAATTGCCGCTGGGTTATAGTGATGAGTTTGATACCAAGCCAAAAACCGGCAAAGCCAGAGGGGTGACAAAAAGTTTGGCAGCGTATCTCAAGCAGGGTGCCATTCCCAAAGATAAAGGAGATGGATTTTTACTCTCTGCCCGGGGCAATCCACTCACCAAAGCGGTCAAAAAAGGCAATAAAATCCTGATGCATCTGGCCTCTGGCAAAGATATCACACTGACACCTTTAAAAGCACTCAAAGCAGAAGGAAAAATCTCCCAAAAAGGTTTGGTCGCGATGGATCAGATCAAAGCCCACACTGATAAACTGGAGTGTTATACCTGCCATGCCACCTGGGCACCACAGTGTTATGGCTGTCATGTAAAAGTGGATTATTCTAACGGCAAACAAAATCCGGACTATCTCGCTGCTTCAAAATCCCACCATCATGGCGTCACAGCAGAAGTACACAACCTCAAAGACTTTCTGGTAGATGGGAAAGTGACTGAAACCAGATCCTATCTAAGGTGGGAGGATCCTGCACTCAGCCAAAATGGTGAAGGCCGTATCTCCCCTACGATTCCAGGCTGTCAAGTCACCTTGACCGTGATCGGCAAAAACGGCAATGCACTCCTGCAAAACCATATCTGGAAGATCCCCAATGTAGAAGGAGCCGGCAAAGAGGGTGTCAACTCGATCGTCATGTCAGCAGTCCAGCCCCATACTGTGAGTAAAAAAGCACGTGAATGCGAAAGCTGCCATACCAGTCAAAAAGCGATGGGTTATGGCATCAATGGTGGTGCCTATTTTTCAGATCAACGTAAGGATACGATGGTGGATCTGATGAGCGCAGGAAAAAAACTTCTTGTCAAACAAACAGATATACAAATACCCGCCATACCCAATCTAAAATATGACTACTCTGTTCTCATCGACAAAAATAATACACAGGTTCAGACAGTAGGAAATCACTGGAGACTTTCTCGTGCACTTGACAATGAAACACTCTCCAAACTGGATAGACGTGGAGCCTGCCTAAACTGTCATGAAAGTATCCCCGAAGGCAATCTTGCCGTTTCTGCCATGACGCATATGGCCAATATGGCAGGTATCAAGATCGATAAAAAGGAGCATGGTTCAATCTTGCATAAACTGCTCAATATCGGCGCATGGCTGCAGGTGCTGCTGCCTATCATGATAGCATTGCTGTTGGTATGGTTTTTTATATTTCGCAAAAAAAGAAGATAAATGATACAGAATGAAAAAGAGAAAAAACTCCAGGATATACAGGCACTTTTAAAGACCTATGGTGAAGACAGTCTGGAAATAGATACCTATGTACTCAAATATCTCACCCTGGAGGAACTGGAAGAGATAGAACTCAAAATCCTTCAAAAACAGAGTGATGTGATAGCAGACAACCACGAATGGCTGCAACAATTTAAAAAAAAAGGTTAAATTTACACCTTCGCTAACATCTTGGCATATATCTCTTTGGCATACTGCTCAAGTGTCACAGTGCGATTCCCTCTTTTTTTGCAATCTCAAATATCTCTTTTCTCTTCGTGCCATTGTCTATAAGCAAATCCACTTTTTGCTCACCAAAAAGCTTTTCAAACTCCCTCAAAAAAACGATCTTGGACTTTAAGATATCCTTTTTTTGATCTGTTTGGATGTAAATATCGATATCACCACCCTTTTGATGAACATCTGCACGAGAACCAAATATCTTCACATAGGAACTGTTAAAAAGCTCTCGTGCGAGTTGTTTGATAGTCTGCTGTTGTTGCTCTTTTAATCTAATCATCATAGATTTATTATACCAAATGCAACTTATCTCGTTTTAAAACCATGGAACTGTTACTGTTTTGCTGAGACCAAAAATGTGTCTATGTGTAGTTATCAAGCACAAACTACAATTGTAGTATATATTAGTGCTATCAAAAAATCTTTTGACAAAACAACAAAACTAACTTATGGGCATCTCTAAAAACTCTCTTCAATACTATTTTGTATAAGTAGAAAAAACCTCTTCCATCCCTTCTATTTTGATATTTTTATTCAACTTTATCTCCTCTTTCGCAATATTGCGGTATAATGCTTTCAAGAGATGCAAGTGACGCGGTGAATCTCCCAGCCGTAACCGTCTTCGAATGAGTGCTATGTAAGGGACACGGGAGTCCTTACCTTGCGCCTCTCTTTCTTAACTCTTTCACATCATCTGTATTTGTTCTTCTAAACGACTGTAGAAAAATCTCATCTTTTCCCCATTTATCTTTTTGATATAGTAGCGGTATTTTCCATTGGTGATTATTTTATCTGGAGTATTTATCATGACAGGGTGCAAACCCCTGAATCTCTTGATAGCGTATGATGAGTTTCAAATCCCATAGGGAAGCTATCATGATAGAAGTAAAAGCTTGATCTATTCTTACTACATCACTATGTTTCAAATCC
>JANTGR010000070.1 GCA_024762875.1 Sulfurospirillum sp. | reverse complement strand
GAAAATGGCGTACGGATGATTATTAGTGCAGATACAATTGTGAGTGAATATAGTTATGAGATAGCACTGGAGGCAGCATGCAGCACTAAAAGTGCGATCAATTTTTTTCAAGAGGGCGGGAAACGGGCTTTTTTAAATCTTCGACCACCCGGGCATCACGCTGAAATCATAACTGGGCAGGGATTTTGTATTTTTAATAATATTGCTTTGATGGCAAAATACGCACAAGATGCCGGATATGAAAAAGTATTGATTATTGATTTTGATGTGCATCATGGCAATGGCACTCAGGATATCTTCTATCATGATAATACGGTTTTTTATTTTTCAACACATGAAAAGAACAATTATCCATTTACAGGAGAAGCAGATGAAACAGGTGAGGGTGCAGGAGAAGGTTATACTATAAATATGCCCTATCATGATGGTATTGATGATGCAGAATTTTATACCCTTTTTGAAGCTTTGCCAAGAGGTTTTGATCCGGATATCGTATTGGTCTCTGCGGGTTACGACTTGATGCAGGCAGAAGAAATTTCAAGTGCAAATATTACTTTTGAAGGATTGGCAAAAGTGATCCAAAAGATATTGCATGACTATCATGATAAGCCTATTGCTTTTGTTTTGGAAGGTGGCTATAACCTTGATTCTTTGATAAAGAGTGTTGATGTCACTATGGATCTACTTATTCAAAGTGATTTGTAAGGGCTTTGACACTGTGCAGGGTATAGTTTTTAATATCAACGATATTATCATGATAGGGGAAACAGATTGCTGTTAATGCACCACCATAGACACAACCCGTATCGATTCCGATAGCATATTTATCTACCTTGACTTTTTCAAAAGGATGATGGCCAAAGACTACAAACCCCTGACTGCCATCATACTCTTCACTCCAAAATGTTTCACGGTTTTCAAAATCTTCATAAGGGATCGGTTCATGGTCTTTGTTGAAAAAACGCAGTTGTGTTAAGAGTTTTTTTTCCTGTTCGTGCATTTTATCTGATAAGACCATGCCATTGATGACACCGCCATGGACAATAGTCAATTTGTCTATTTTTATAAAGTATGGGAGTGATTCAAGATAAGTTATATCTTTGGGCTCGAGTTCCAGTATGGTTTTTCTTTCTGATTGGCGTAGTGTATCCAGATAAGCAGTGCCTTTTTTTTTGTATTTGTGATACAGTCTGACAATTTTTGCTTCATTGTTTCCCATCACAGATTGTATATGGTGATAGTTTAGGTATCGCAGGGTATTGAGCGAATATGGCCCTTTGTTAAGAAAGTCACCGACTGATATCTCGATATCGTCAGCATTGGCTTTAATTTCACGTCGTAACTGTTCAAACTCTTCCAAACAGCCATGGATATCCCCATATACTATGACTCTTTTTTGCATGCTGTAATTCCCCTTTAGAGAAATTATAGCAAAAATTATTTAGAAGTGATCAGATTTGTATCTGGATTTTTTATTTTATTGTATTGACGAATGCAAGCCATTTTGTCTTTTTTAAGCTCTTGAGGCGTAAGATCATTAAACTGAAAAGGCAAGATCTGTTTATGTTGGATATATGCTTTCAGGCGCTTTTTGGTGTTTAAAACTTTTCCTTTGAAAGTCAGTTTATCCTGCAACTCTTTAGTCAAAGATTTATTGTCCATTTTATAGAGTATATAATCTCTACAAGTATAGATATTTAAAAGTTCATGATCCAGTTTTTGGTGCTCTTCGATAGCATCATCTTTTGGAAGGGTGATAATTTTTTGCATTTTTCTGGCAGCTTTTGTAAACATAGCTTTCTGAAATGGCTTATTTTTGTATTTTGTATTGATGTAGTACTCTACATCATCTCGAATCCCATTGTGATTTTGATCGATTCCCTGCAGTGTGTTTTCTGTATTGCTACTGAGATTGACCAGTGTTTCAAAATCGTTTGTCCATTTTAAGGTGTTGATATCCATAGCCAGTATATGTGTAAAACTACCGATAAAAATACAAAGTATAATTAATTTTTTCATAAAGACTCCATGTTTGTTTGTTAGGATCATTCTAGTGATATTTGTAGTAAAAAGTAAATATTATATGACTAATATAGAAAATAATCGTATAATTTGTTACTTAAATAAGCATAAGTATAAAAATTTAGTCATAAATAGCAGTTTTTTCTAAAGTTATCTGATAATATTTTTTTTAGATTTTGTGAGTTTGATAAAGGTAGATGCACTGTTTTCATGAAAACCCTCTTTGGTTTCTATGATAATATCTGCCTGTGCATAAGCATAGTGCAGTAAAAAAGATTTTTTATTTTCATTGGCTGAGGTTGAGTAGAGAAAGTCAAAGTTTTTTAAGAGTTGGTTATGGGATTTGTCATTGACGACGCGGACTGCTTTTTTGTTGGGGTAGAGAAAAGTCGTTTTTTGACTTCGCCGGACAAATGTACGGTATTTTTTGGGTGTACGGACTAATTTCTTTTGTTTTTTAAAGGTATCTACACAGTATAAAAAAGGTTGTTTTGCATCTCTTTTTTTTGCTTTGGCAAGGCCCAGCCGATCAGCCGATAAAAACCCAACCGTTGTATCGGTTTGGGCGAGATATATCGTTTTTTTGTCTATCATGATAGATAGTCTTGGAGTGCCTTTGGTGTGGTACTTTTATGTGACTGCAGTGCTTTGATGGCTTCACTGGCTGCTTTTGCAGCGGCTGCTGTTGTCAGATACGGGATATTTTGCTTGATGACACTCTGTCTGATCATTTTAGCATCATCTTTACTTGCTTTGGAATCACTGGTGTTGAGGACTAGAGAGACTTCATTGTTGCGTATGACATCTTCAATATTTGGGCGTCCTTCAGATATCTTTAATACTTTTTCACTCTCTATACCTGCATCAGCCAATGCCTGGTATGTACCACCTGTTGCTAAAATCTTAAAGCCGATTTCCTGAAAGCTCTGACCCAAATCTTTAGCATATTTTTTATCAATATTTGTGAGTGAGATAAAGATTGTTCCATGAAGCGGCAGGGCATTGTCACTGGCTTCCTGGCTTTTGGCAAATGAATGGGCAAAGGTTTCGCTGATTCCCATTACTTCACCTGTTGATTTCATCTCAGGCCCCAAAATCAAATCCGCACCACCTAGTTTTTTAAATGGAAAAACCGCTTCTTTGACTGAGACATGATTTTTGCTTTTTGCTTTTAAGATCCCATTCTCTTCCATGACAACATCAAATTTGTTATAAAAAGAGAGTGCTTCTCTCAGATCACCCTGATACATCACACGTGTTGCAACTTTGGCCAGTGGTATACCAGTTGCTTTTGAGACAAATGGAACCGTACGGCTTGCACGTGGATTGACTTCGATCATATAAATTTCATTTTGATATACAGCATATTGGATATTTAAAAGTCCTTTGATATCAAGACCCAGTGCTATCTCTTTGGTTTTTTGTTCTATCTCTCTTTGAATCTCTTTTGAGAGAGAAACAGGAGGGAGAGAACAGGCACTGTCGCCACTGTGAATGCCCGCTTCTTCAATGTGCTGCATGATGGCACCGATATAGACATCTTTTTGATCAGATATGGCATCAACATCTACTTCTATGGCAGAATCCAAAAACTTGTCTATCAGTACAGGTGAATCGTTACTGACACTGACAGCTTCATCCATGTATTGGCTGAGTTCGGCATCATTATATACCGTACGCATTGCCCGCCCTCCCAAAACATAAGAAGGTCGAACCAGTACAGGATATCCTATCTTATTTGCGATTGTCAGAGCACCATCTTTGGTTGTTGCAGTATCATTGTCTGGTTGTTTAAGATTGATACTTTTGATAAATTGTGAAAACTTTTCACGATCTTCAGCCAAGTCAATGACTTCGGCAGTTGTACCGATGATATTGGCTCCAATGCGTGTCAAATCAGCAGAAAGTTTCAAGGGTGTCTGTCCGCCAAAATGTACAATCACACCATCTGGTGCTTCAGTATCAATCACATTGCGAACATGCTCGAAATCAATTGGTTCAAAATAGAGTATATCACTGGTATCATAATCTGTTGATACTGTTTCAGGATTACAGTTATACATGATAGTTTTGACACCCAGATCATTGAGTGCAAATGAAGCATGCACACAACAATAATCAAATTCTATTCCCTGGCCAATTCTGTTAGGACCCCCGCCGATGATCATCACTTTTTTGGCTTCATCCTGCTTTGGCTCTTTTTTGATTGCTGAGATCGGTGTTGTTGAGTAGAGATAGGGTGTCAGCGCTTTAAATTCAGCTGCACAGGTATCTACTTCATTGTACTCAATCTCGACACCAAGTTTTTTTCTAGCATCAAAAACAGTATCTTCATGATTGGCAGTCAATTTGGCAATCATTTTGTCTGAGAAACCATAAGTTTTTGCGAGACGCATCTTATCTGCATCTATCATGATAGTGTTGTCAATACTTTTTTCAAACTGCACAATCTCTTCGATCTGATACAAAAACCAGGGATCAACTCTGCAGCAATCATGAATTTCCTGGAGCGTCATGTTGCGTCTGAATGCTTCAGCTATATAGAGAATTCTTTCGCTGTTTGGACGTCGGAGCTCTTTTTTGATGAAGTCAAGGTCATCTTCGATCTTTTCAAAACCGTCCAGACCTGTTTCAAGAGAACAGAGTGCTTTTTGTACCGATTCTTTAAAAGTACGTCCGATAGCCATCACTTCGCCTACACTTTTCATAGCTGTAGTCAGCGTAGAGTCAGAGCAGGGAAATTTTTCAAAAGTAAAACGTGGTATTTTGGTGACGATATAATCAATTACCGGCTCAAATGAGGCTGGTGTTCCTGTGATGTCATTTTGGATTTCATCAAGGGTATAGCCTACAGCCAGCAGTGTAGCTACTTTGGCGATAGGATATCCTGTCGCTTTTGAAGCCAGAGCAGAGCTTCGGCTAACACGGGGATTCATTTCGATGACGGTCATGCGTCCATCTTTTGGATTGATAGAAAACTGGACATTACTGCCGCCTGTATCAACACCAATTTCACGTAAAATAGCAAAAGAAGCATTTCGCATATGCTGATACTCTTTATCAGTCAAGGTTAAGGCAGGAGCTACAGTAATGCTGTCTCCGGTATGTACACCCATAGGATCAAAGTTTTCGATAGCACAAACAATGATACAGTTATCAGCACGGTCACGGATAACTTCCATTTCATACTCTTTCCAGCCTAGCAGTGACTCTTCTATCAATATCTCTGTTATGGGACTGGCATCCAGACCATTTTGTGCGAGTGTTTTATATTCATCGATATTGTATGCTACACCACTGCCGCCGCCTGCAAGTGTAAAAGAAGCGCGGATAATGAGAGGAAAACCTATCTCTTCTGCGGCTGCCAATGCTTCATCCATGTTATAAGCATATTTACTTTTAGGAAGATCCATGCCGATTTTGATCATTGCTTCTTTAAAAGCCTGTCTATCTTCACCTTTGTGTATAGCATCAGGATGTGCACCTAAAAATTTAATACCATCAAGCATATTATTTTCATACATTTTCATTGCTACATTCAGTGCAGTCTGTCCACCCATAGTAGGGAGTATGGCATCAATGTTTTCTGCTTTGATGATTTTGGCGATGACCTCTTGGGTAATAGGCTCTATGTAGGTACGGTCAGCAAACTCAGGATCTGTCATGATGGTAGCAGGATTGGAGTTAATCAGTATGACTCTATACCCCAGCTCTTTGAGCGTCTTTGCAGCCTGTGTGCCAGAGTAGTCAAATTCACAAGCTTGACCGATGACGATAGGACCGGATCCTATCAATAAGATATTTTTTATATCTTCTCTTTTTGGCATAAATATCCTTGTAAATAAAATTTTTCTAGTATAACAAAAATGCTCTTATTTTACCTCTACCGCATAGTAAAAGTTGGCATGCTCTGTCTTGTTGTATGGTTTGACTGTAGCAATTTTATACATATCTTTTTTGATGATGTTTATCACGCGTCCAACGGGGATACCTTCATAAAAGATAGTATCATTTCCGCTGGTGATAACTTCATCTCCTATGGAAGGATTTTGGTATCTAGGAATATATTTTATAAGCAGGGTGCTTCCATTGCCAAAAGCAAGACCCTGAACCTTTTTTGATCCAATATAGACGGAAAATACAGATTTTTTATCTGCCTGCAGCAGTGCCAGCGGTTTATCATCTTTTGTCCGGACGATGCCTGCCGTAAATCCGTGAAAAATCAGGCCGTAATTTTTATTTTTATCAAATCCGGGAAATTCCAGCCATACTCTATTTGGATCCTGCATCTGTTGATATCCGAGTGTTTGTACCAAATGCAGTTTTGGTTGATAGAGTGTGAGATTTGCTTCTTGAAGAAAATGATTGAGTTTAGCCCCAAAGGCGACGGATAAAGAGGCTTGCGGCTCCAGCTCTTTGATTTTCTGCTGCAGCATGGTTATCTGCTCTTTTTGTTGAAAATGTGTTTTGATAGATCTGCTGATAGTTTCTTCCTGATGGATGAAACTCTTTTTGATTGCAAGAGAAAACGTCAGTACTTTTTGTGAAAGTGGCTTTTGATAAAGATAGACCATCCCTATCATGATAAGCAAAAAAGCACTGGTAATGATGCTTTTTTGGTTCATTTTATTGTACTTGTTGCAGTAGTTCTATATCCTCAAGCATTTTGCCGGTGCCGCGAGCTACTGCCAGTAAAGGTTCTTCTGCTACAAATACCGGTAATTCTACCAATTTGCTCAGATAAATATCCAAGCCCTTCAGCAATGCACCACCACCTGTTAATGCAATACCATTTTCGACAATATCCCCGGCGAGATCAGGAGGCGTTACTTCCAGTATCTCTTTAAGCGCCGTACCAATCTCTGCCAGTGGCTCTGAGATAGCTTCACGTACATCAACACTGGTAATTTCTATCTCTTTAAGCAAGCCGGATAATTGGTCTCTACCTTTGATTTTCATTGTCAACTCTTCTTCAAGAGGGACAGCTGTACCGATTTGAATTTTGATATCTTCACCGGTGCGCTCGCCAATGAAAAGATTGTACTTTTTCTTCATATAGTCAACGATATTTTGATCAAAACGGTCTCCGCCGACTTTGATGGATTTGCTTCGTACAAGTCCTTCCAGTGAAATGACGCCGATTTCTGTTGTCCCTCCGCCGATATCTATGACAAGATTACCTTTTGGTTCTCTGATAGGAAGTCCTGCCCCGATAGCTGCCGCTTTGGGCTCCTCTACCAGGATAACATCTCTGGCACCTGCAGAGTAGGCAGAATCTTTTACCGCTTTTCTCTCTACCTGTGTTAAACCATAGGGAACACAGATAATCACCCGTGGTCGAATAAAACTATTTCTGTTGTGTGCTTTTCTGATGAAATGACGTATCATCTCCTCAGCGACATCAAAATCTGCTATGACACCATCTTTTAATGGACGAATAGCTTCAATATTATCTGGTGTTTTACCCAGCATCTCTTTGGCTTCTTTCCCAACTGCCAGTACCTTTTTTTTGCCAAATCTATTTTTTTGAAGTGCTACAACAGAAGGCTCATTGATGATGATGCCCCTGCCTTTTGCGATGACAATAGTGTTGGCGGTACCAAGATCAATACTCAAGTCATTTGAAAACAATCCAAATAATTTATCTAATAACACATCTTATCCTTAGGCAATTTTTTTATTATTGGGTTTGATATAGAGTGGTTTTGTTTTGTTTTTGACTACATCTTCCGTGATGAGTATCTCATAACCGGCAAGCTCGGGAAGTTCATACATGATATCGAGCATGATATCTTCCATGATGGTTCTCAGTCCTCTTGCGCCTGTTTTACGGCTGATTGCCAATTCTGCAATGGCATCCAGGGCATTTTCTTCAAAAGAGAGTGCAACATCATCGATGGCAAAGAGTTTTTTATATTGTTTTACGATGGCATTTTTAGGTTCAGTGAGGATCTGAACCATTGCTTCTTTTGAGATAGGATTGAGTGTGGTGATAGCATGTAGTCGTCCGATAAGTTCAGGAATCAATCCATAATGTACCAAATCATCCGGTTCTACAAAATTAAGCAGTTTTGCTTCTTCATCTTTACCTCTTTTCTCCTGCCCAAATCCCAAAACATTGCTGCCAAGTCTTTTATTGATGATCTCTTCAAGGCCGGCAAATGCCCCGCCGCAGATAAAAAGAATATTGCTTGTATCGATCTGTGTAAATTCCTGATTAGGATGCTTTCGTCCACCTTTTGGGGAGATATTGACTTGACTTCCTTCGATGATTTTTAAGAGAGCCTGTTGTACACCTTCGCCTGAAACATCTCGTGTAATAGAACGGTTTTCTCCAGCACGGGCGATTTTGTCCAATTCATCGATAAAGATGATTCCCCGCTCTGCTTTTTCGATGTCATTATCGGCAACCTGCAAGAGTCTGGTGAGGATATTTTCCACATCTTCACCAACATATCCGGCTTCTGTCAAAGAGGTAGCATCTGTGATGGCGATAGGAACATCGAGGTATTTTGCCAGCGTTTGTGCCATCAGTGTTTTACCACTTCCTGTTGGCCCTACAAAAAGAACATTTGATTTTTGTATTTCTGTATCATCATCCACACTGTTTTGTTTTAAAATACGTTTATAGTGATTATAGACAGCGACAGAGAAAACTTTTTTGGCTTCATCCTGTCCAATCACGTAGTTATCAAGTACCGTTTTTAACTCTTTTGGCGTAAAAAGTGTGAGATCCACATCTGTTGTAGCTGCTGTGGTCTCTTCTTCACCAAAAAATATTTTATAAGCTGAAATGACACAATTTTCACAAATATAAACATCTTCTCCCGCTAATAAACGGTTATCAATACTTTCAACTGCTTTACAAAAACTACATTCTTTTGACATTAATTATTCCTCTCATACGGTATTCCGCGCTTTGTTGTCATGATAAAGTCACAGAGTTGTTTAACTTTATTATTGTTTGTCTCTTTGATCAATGCTTCAGCACTCTCTTTTAAAGGTTGTGAAGATCTGAACAATTGTTTGTAGGCAGCTGTCAGTGCTGCAATATCTTCTTTTTCCAGTTTCCGTCTGATGCCTACAAGATTGAGGCTTTTGACTACTGCCCGATTCCCTTCAGCTAGACAAAATGGTGGAATGTCCTGTGTGAGAGCACTTGCTCCACCAATCATCGCATAATCACCGATGTGGCAAAACTGATGCACAGGTGTATGCCCGCCTATGACAACGTGATTTCCGACTACTGCATGTCCTGCAAGGGCTACATTGTTGGCAAAGATATTGTGATCACCGATGATGACATCATGTGCCACATGGGTATATGCCATAAAAAGGTTATTGTCTCCTATTTGCGTCAGCCCTTTATCATGTTCTGTTCCCGGGTTGAAAAAAGCAAATTCACGGATGGTATTGTTTTCACCAATGATGAGTTTGACTTTCTCTCCATGAAACTTTAAGTCTTGGGGTACTTGTCCAAGCACAGCATGAGAATACACTTTTGTCTTTTTCCCAATCTCCGTATCACCCCAGATCTGTGCACCTTGATATATCTCAACCTCATCTGCAATGACGGCACCTTTTGAGATAAATGTATAAGCACCGATAATGGCACTTGCACTGATCTGTGCACCTTCTTCAATGATAGCAGTTGGATGTATGTTGTTCATCTTTTTTCTACTTGTCAACAATCATGGCTTTGAGTTCCGCTTCTGTTACGAGATTGTCATCAACATAGGCTTCACCTTTCAGCATCCAGATATTTCCTCTGTGTTTGATGACAGAAATTTTGTATTCTAGTTTATCACCCGGTGTGACTGGTGCACGAAATTTACACTTATCGATACTCATAAAGTAGACAACTTTATTTGCTGCATCTTGCTGCGCTTCTTCAC
>JANTGR010000069.1 GCA_024762875.1 Sulfurospirillum sp. | reverse complement strand
AGCTGGAACTGGTGATGATTAAGCGTGAGGAGTTGCTGCAAAGTGCAGCTTAGGAATACGAAGAGTTTGGAAATTGCGAACTTTTAAGGACACTATCGTAAGATTGCTAAATTTTTATATATGATGGGTGCTGGAATTAGTAAGATATTGATACGACGACGGATAAAGATAAGTTTTTAGATATCTAAAGTTCAATTCTATTACTACAAACAAGAGTCGAAAAATGGCTAAACACCCCTACCCCGGCATCCTCTTCTCTTCAAACAACCCACACACTTTCCCGCTATCTTTCAGCACCTGCTGCGAGGGAATCAGCTTGGATTTGAAACCAAATGCCTTGCATCCGTGCGGGGTGCTTGGTTGCCATGTGACATAGTAGTATTTGCAGCGTTTACAGTTTATCGGTTTCAAGTCCTAGCTCCTTTTTGATGACCTCAGCGACTCTGAAGCTGTTGGCGTATATCGTCCATGTATAGGGCACAGAGCCACCGGTGGGCATGAAGCTTCCATCGGTAACAAAGAGATTTTTCACTTCATGCGCCCTGCACTCTTTATCCAGTACCGAGGTTTTGGGGTCATTGCCAAAGCGGCATCCTCCCGCCTGTAGGTTTTGGGGTGGATAAGGTGAGATACTTTCTGTGATATTTTTCGCGCCCATTTCTTCCAAAACAGTACGTGTTTTTTGTGCGATATGTTGACCGACTTTTTCATTGAGCGGATGGGAACCGATGCGGATTTTTGCGACAGGTACGCCATGCTTATCATGATAGTTCTCATCCACACTGACAAAACAGTCATCATTGGGAAGCCAGTCATTAAAGATTTCAAATGTCAATACTTTCTTTTTGTTTAGCTTTTCATAAATGGCTTTTGACAGTCTGTCACCCCAGATCAGTCCCTCATCACTCCATTTTAATTTATTGGATTTTACGATCGGATTGGCATGTTCAAAAAGTGCTTCTGAGATACCGCCTTTGCTGCCATCTTCCAAAAAGTACCAGGCCTTGATCGTACGATTGACAAAAAGTCCTTCGACCATCAACTCTTGAAGCGGTATCTGTGCCGCATCAAATTCACCACTGACCACGCCTCCTGCAGAAAAGAGTAGATTTTTTCCTACCTGGGCGCTATTGTTTGCCAGGCCCTGGGGAAAAGCTTTTGAGCGTGAGTTGAGCAATAACCGGCTGCTCTCTACTGCCTGTGCTGCCAAGACAAAGATCTTTGCTTTGAGTAGATGCTTCTGGCCATATTCATCCAGGTATTCCACTTCACTGACCCTGTTATGCTTGTCTGTGTGCAGTTTTTTGACAAAACATTTGGTTTTGATTGTCAAATTGTTGCTTTTTAGCGCCGGTTGCAGCAACGCGGCCCTTGCACTTCCTTTTGCCCCGGAGCTACAGCCATAAGACCCACAATAATTCGAATAATAACAGGCATTTCGATCTCCTTTGCCGACAGACATGATCGCACGAGGCGTTTTCACGGCTACGATACTGAGTCTCTTACAGGCTTGGTCTATATAGTGTGAGACAGGATGCTCAGCAGTGGGAGGAAAAGGAAAATCCCCCGTACTGCGCGGTTCCTGAAAACGATATGGCGTCACTTCACCACTCACACCCACTATCCTCTCTACCTTCTCATAAAAAGGCTCCATATCATCATAAAGGATAGGCCAATCCACAACATTGGCTCCTGCTATAGCACCAAATTCACTTTTAAGACGAAAATCTTTGGGGTGCAGACGATGAAAAAAACCACTCATAAGATTGGATGATCCCCCTACCAAAGAGCCATTCCAAAAATCCCAACCCGATTTATAGGTAGGCGTAGAGATCCACTTTCCATCCTCTTTCTCTTCGATGACATGGTACTCTTCTTTGAGCTTTGGGGTGATGATAGAACGGCGGCAAAAGGCGATTTCATCTTTGGAAAAATCTTTTTCCCGGTAAAAATCCCCTTTTTCAAGGATCAGTACTTTTGCTCCAGACAGGCTTAGCTCATAGGCTATGGGTCCGGCACCCGCACCGCTGCCGATGATACAGATATCAAACATCTTTCACCCCAAAGCGCTTTGTAGGACGCGGTATTCCAGGATGGTGATGATAACTTTTCCAGCCGATTTCATTTTTATTGCCTCCATAAATAGGATCGGCAAAAAGTGCTTCCAGTGTATAGGTTATCATGATAGAAAGCCAATTTTCACCCAGCGTAGTCTGTTCAAACTGCTTTAAAAGAGCATGCTGCTTTGCAGCTGACATCTTGAGCCTGTAACCCAAGGCTTGCAGCTCTTTTGCGCCTCTCAAGATAAAGTCCAAATCCTCTTTCTCAAAACTGGCATCCTGGGATACCAGCTTCAGATAACGCGTCGCTTCAAAATCTTTGGCAGAAGGATAATTGCCATTATGTGGAAAGAGTTGTTCCTGTACACTCTCGATCACCAGCCAGGGATCACGCTTTTGTATACAGCCAGCCAAAGGCAAAATCGCACCCAAAAGCGGTATCGATAAAAATCTTCTTCGTTTCATCCTGTTCCTTTCAATCACTACACAAATAGTACATAATTAAATATTATAATACACATACAAATAAAACATTAGGAGAAAAAGTGATGAAAAAGTTTTTAATTACTTCAGCATTTGCATTTGCCACGTTGGCATTTTTAGGAGCTGGACAGTTATCAGCATGTGATAAAGGTGCAACTGGCAAATGCGGAAATACAACAAAACCGATGAAATGCGGTGCAGGTAAATGCGGTGATGCGATGCAAAAGCCCAAAGCAAAATGCGGTGCAGGCAAGTGCGGAGCAACAGAGAAACCAAAAGCAGCTACAAAATGCGGCGCAGGCAAGTGCGGTGGCGGTAAATAAACTGCTTGAAAAACGATACTATTTAAAGGAACTATTATGATAAAGATACTTTACAGCTCGATATTTGCGTTAGCACTGTTGTCACTGACAGGCTGTTATGAAAATGCTTCTGGCACCGATGCCGGCGTCAAAACCACTAAATCAAAATGTGGTGCAGGTAAATGCGGGGACGGTAAGTGCGGTGATGCAAAAAAAGAAGCACCAGCTACCAAATGCGGTGCAGGTAAATGCGGTGATGCAAAATAATCCCGCGCGATAAAGCATAAGCAGTTACATTGTCTTCTGCTTGTGCTTCACTATCAAGGAGAATACAATGTTTAAAAAATTATATGGCGAGATTGCCAGGCTCTTTACATATCTACAAAGTATAGCGCTGCTCTTTGCCAGATTGGCAGTGGCGTATGGCTTTTATGAGCCAGCGATGATGAAATGGTCAGATATCGGCGCTGTAGCTAAATGGTTTGGTTCGATGGGCATACCCTTTCCCACACTCAATGCCTACATGGCAGCGACAACAGAAATTACAGGTGTTGTCCTACTCACCCTTGGGTTATTTACAAGAATTATCTCTATACCGATGATCATTATCATGATAGTTGCGATCAAAACCGTGCATTTGGCGCATGGTTTCTCTGCCGGGGACAACGGCTTTGAGATCCCGCTTTATTACATGTTGTTTTTACTGATATTTGTAGCATTTGGTGCTGGTAAATTTTCTCTTGATCAGCTGCTGTTCAAAGATGAAAAATAATCATGAATGAGCTTCTGGAACATGGTGGAGCGCTCATTCAGTATGATTGGGGTCAATTTTTCAAGATTATCTCACTGATACTCTTTTTTATCTTCACCCTGATCTATGTGTATGATCGTTTTGTGCAACGAAAAAACCAACTGCTCATCAACTATCCACTCATCGGGCGTATGCGTTATCTTTTTTATCTGCTGCGTGATCCGATGCGCCAATATTTCGGGGATGAAGCATTTTATGACACCTACGAAAAAATCGACTGGGTTAACAAAGCCTCCTATGACAAAAAGCTCTATTACTCTTTTTCTCTTACCAAGCCAAGCAATCCACACCAGTCCAAACTCATCCATGCCAATGCTGTACTAAATATCGATGAAGTAAGTGAAAATTTTTCTGTTACTTTTGGAGAAAGGCAAAAACACCCCTTTATCACCCAGAGTATCATCGGCCGCAGCGCCATGAGTGATGGTTCTATTTCACCTGAAGCAACGCAGGCATTTGCAAAAGGAGCCTATATGGGACATTTCCCTATCAATACAGGTGAAGGTTCCCTGACAACCAATTTTCTCACGACCCATGCCTGTTCACTTGAGACAAACCCAAAAGAATATCTGGATGTTCAAATGGGCACCTTTTTTGCCAAAACTGTCTATAGTCTGTTTCATTTTCTCTTCAACAAAGAAATTGCCGTTTCCATTTATCGTAAACTGGTACTCAAAAAAGAGGAAGAGACTTACAATTTGGATGAAAGAAACAAGACATTTTATCGTGTGGATTGGTCAAAACCACTCTCTTTGTTTCCAGATACTGTTGATGACATACCAGATATCATCTTTCAGATGGGTTCCGGGCTCTATGGTGTACGTGACTATGAGGGAAAACTGGATGAAGAACGTTATCAAAAAGTGATGCGTTTTTGCAAAATGACTGAAATCAAAATAGCCCAGGGTGCCAAGCAGACTGGTGGCAAACTTCTGGCAAAGAAAGTCACAGAAGCTATCGCCTACTATCGCGGCATCCCTGCGCAGCAGGATATCATCTCTCCCAACCGCTTTCCTTATGCCCACACGGTAGTTGAACTTTTTGATTTTGTGGGTAGATTGCAGCTGCTCTCAGAGAAACCTGTAGGCATCAAAATCGTCATTTCAACCAAAGAAAACTTTGATATCTATGCTGATGAGCTGCAAAAGCGCATCGAAGAAGGTGGCAGCTATCCTGACTTTTTGACACTGGATGGGATAGATGGAGGCAGCGGGGCAGCACCTATGGAGATGATGAATCGTGTCGGCCGCTCTATACAGGACTCTTTGGATATCGTCATCACTGCACTGCAGAAAAGAGGCATCAGAGAAAAGCTCAAAATCATCGCCAGTGAAAAAGTCCTCACACCCGATGATGTAGTCGAACTTCTGGCTTACGGAGCGGACTATATCAATATCGCCAGAGGTTTTATGATTTCAGCGGGCTGTATCCGTGCGAGAGAATGTTCTGGAGCCAACGGTCGGGACTGTCCAGTCGGTATCGCCACGATGAACAAGATGAAACGCTCCAAATTTCTTATCGAACAAAAATCCCATAACATTGCTTCTTATCATGATAACCTCATCAAAGGAGTCAAAGCACTGATGGCTATCATGGGGAAAAAGGAGTTAAAAGAGATTTCTAAACAGGATCTGATTATAAATAGTAAAATTTAATTAACTTAAGATTATTTTAAAGTTAAATTAGGTAAACTTTATTTATCTTTTATAAGGAGAAATAATGAAAAAGTTAGTTTTAGGTTCAGTTTTAGCACTATCATTCACATTTTTTGCTGGTTGTAGTACAAAAACATGTGAAACTGCAGTAACATATCCTGACTGTGTACCATGTACACCGCTTGCACCAAAACCTTGTACACCGTGCAAGTAATCCGTTGCTTATATCACGTAACGGACAAAACCTTGTCCGTTACATGTTATTTACCAATATAAAGTTGTCTTGGTCTTGCTATTTTTGATGTTTCATCTTTTTTAAATTCTTCCCACTGATTGATCCAGCCAACCGTTCGTCCTATCACAAAAATAGGCGTAAACATGGAGCGCGGGATACCCAAAGCATATAAAATCACACCAGAGTAAAAGTCGATATTGGGGTAGAGATTGCGTTTGACAAAGTAATCATCATTTAAGGCAATCTTTTCAATCTCTCTGGCTATCATGATAAGCTCAGAATCCAGTGAAAGTTCATCACTCAGTCTATCCTGTAATTTTTTCAGCACTTTTGCACGTGGATCAAAGTTTTTATACACACGATGACCAAATCCCATCAAACGAAAATTATCATCAGGATCTTTTGCACGCTCAACAAAGGCAGCGACATTTTTCACAGATCCTATCATCTCCAGCTGTGCGATGACTGATTCATTGGCACCGCCATGCGCCCTGCCCCATAGTGCAGAAATGCCGGCTGATATCGCAACATAAGGGTGGGCACCGGTCGAAGCCACGCCTCTGACAGTTGTGGTAGAAGCATTTTGTTCATGATCGGCATGCAGGGTAAAGATGGTATCCAGTGCTTCTATCTCAACCTCTCGTATCTGCTCCTCACCTTGGCGTCCTATGTGCATCTTTCCGCCAGGATAAGCCCGCATCATATAGAGAAAATTCTCTGTAAAAGAACGCTCTATATCTGGATAGATAAAAGGAATTCCCAGGGAGTGCCGATAAGAAAATGCCGCCAATGTCGGGATCTTGGCTATCAATCTGCGTCTCATTTGCTCAAACTCTTCTTCACTGTTGATATTGAGATGTTCAAAATAAAAAGATGAAAGCGCAGAAACAGCTGAAGAGAGAATAGCCATGGGATGTGCTGTATTGGGAAAACTTTCTATAAGATTTTTTAAGCCTTCATGGATAAAAGAACGGTGTCTGAGTTCCAAATCAAACGCATGCAGCTCTTCTTTATCTGGCAACCTGCCCTGGCTGAGCAGAAAACAGACTTCCAAATATGAGTGCTGCGTTGCCAGCTCTTCAATCTCAATACCATGATAACGAAGCTCTCCTTTTTCACCATTGATAAAGGTAAGCTCAGAATTACAACTGGCTGTCGAAGTAAAACCCGGATCATAGGTAAACATGCCCGTATCTTTGTAAAAACTTCTCACGTCAACAACCCAGGGACCTCTCGTTGCTTCAAGAATGGGATATTCGTATGATTTTCCTGTACGATTATCAATAAATGTCATACTATTTTTTTTTGCCATATTACACCTCCAATAGCTCTTTTTTAAATAGTTTTTTATTAAATTTTCTGCCTAAATATGTACAAATAAGTTTAGCATCTTTCTGCGCATTACTCAAGCAGCTTGTTGCTCCGGGTGAGGGAGTCATGTTAAAAACAATACCTTTTTTGGTATCAATCTTTGCTTCACCCAGCAGTAGCTTTTTGTTTACTTTATCAATCACCTGTGGCCGTAGTCCTCCTATCCCATCGGCATATTCGATATCATCTTCATCCAAAGTGGGAATGATCTTTTGCACCTCTTTGGCAAAAAGACCTTTGCGTATTCCCGGTATCTCATACATCATATTTTTGATCATATAGTCCCGAATCTCATCATCTGAAAAAAGATCATAAAAAACATCAAAGACTGCCTTGTCAGGGTTGAGTGTCTTCATGAAGTCTATAAAATCTGCCCCCTTGTAACGCTCCAGCTTTGGAAGTGCCAAAGCCGTTGGACCAAATCGTGTAATCTTGTTGTTGATAATATCCGGATCACCATGCACAGCGGCAAAAGGCAGTTTGGGATTTTGTACAGTATAGACTTTAGAGTGGATATATGGTTTGGTTGCATAATAAAAGCTCCCGCCAACAGGCAAAGTTGAATATTCCAGCCCATATCCCATATCGTTAGCCAAAAGCAGCGAATGACTGCCGGCATCTACCACAACATAATGCGCAAAATAGGTTCCCTGGGCGGTAATGAGTTCAAAATCTTTTCCCAACTCTTTGATACTGTATACTTCTTCCTCTAAACAGACTTCAACTTCCGCTTCCTCTTTTTTGGCATTGTCCACAAAACTTTGCGAAATCTTGCCAAAATCCATTGCACTATACTGCTCACTCGATCCCATCGCTACGATATTTTCTTCCCGTCCTTCAACCAACTTGGGTTCCAACTCGCATAGTCTCTCTTTGTCCCAGTACTGCAGATATGGATAATGTTCTTTAAAACTTTGATAACGTGTTCTCATCATGGGCACTTCTGCCCCGATACCTACAACCATCTTGGGAATCTTGAAAATCGATTCATTTTCATAGCCATACTGATGTGCATAATTTTCCAGCATATCTGCTGATTTTTTGACTTTGAGTGCTTTTTTGAGAGAATAATTTGTCTCGATATCTCCGGCATGCAATGTTTGGGAGTTGGATTTGGCATTGGAATTGAGTGACGCAATCTCATCACATTTTTCAAAGAGCGCTATTTTCTCTATATCTGTATAACGTGCCAAAGTATATAAAAGTGATGTTCCCGATATCCCGCCGCCTATAATAATAACATCGAAAAAATGTTCACCAGACATGATAACTCCTTTTGCTTTGTCATGATAGCCAAAAAGAGTGGGGCTTATGTGTAGTAGTCTATCATGACAGAAGTCAAAACCTCCTGTCATGAATGAATAGTTATGAACGACCTGCCAGGCCAAGAAGCAATGCGTTGAAATTTTCCTGTGCGATGAGAAGATTGCTCTGTGTCGTATCCATCAGATCCAACATCTTCAAAGCTACATCTTCCATCTTGTCACCCATCACAAGGATCTTGTCTGCCATGACCAGAATTCTATCTGCCATTTTACCGATATCATCCGAGAGTCTGAGCATCGCATTCACATAGAGTTCATGATCGACATTTGGATCTTTGATCAAATCTGCTGTTGTATCAACCAGGTACTTGGAAAAATTCATCACCTGCTCAGCCATCTGCATCATCGCCGGAATATATTTTTCAGGATTCATCATATCCATTCCCTGCTGTGCCATATCAAACATCTGCGGTATGACATTCATCATCGGTGCCATGCTCTGCTGGAATTGCTCCATCAATGCATTGATATCAACTGGAAGTCCACCGCTATTGCCTAAGTTTTGCATCTGAGTCATGAGTGCCAGCAGTGCTGTCAACTGATCATTAAAGCTGCTTGGGTCGATAGGAGTGGTTGTATTTGTATCTCCAGTATCCGGTAAAGCCGGCAATTGGGACAACATCGCCATAATGACACTTAACTGACTCTGAAACTGCTGTAAAAGCTGTGCCAGTTGAAGATTTGGATCAACACTGTTGTGTCCCAGTAAAGCATTGATATTATTCTGCAAATCAAGTGCCAGTTTTGCAGCCAATGCATCTTGATCAAAATTGACTCCCGTGCCACTGACATTGACTTTGGAAGAGACATTGATAGCGTAATCTGCACTGATTGTAAAATTAAAATCTCCATTTGTAGTGTCATTGCTACTGTTGTCATTGTTACTATTGACAGTCTCTGGATCTGAAGAAGTGGTATCTACTCTAGCCACAGTATCACCTAAGATAATATCATCCATACAACCCTGACCCCTTACCTGAAAATCCACTACAGATTCAATCGACCGCTCCGGAAGATACTGATGTAAGTCATTTTCCAGATCTCTTGAAGTTGTTGTCCAACTGCCTGTTTCAGTTTCAGACGGTTGCATCTGTATTATTGAGATATGATCCATCTGTCTGACGCAGTGCAAAACCGTTTTTGATACCTTCTCCATCAAGATAAATGACATTGTTACCGTCTAAATCAACATTTTTGACTGAAGCACCTGCCGGTGTATTATCAAAAACAACCCAATTATCTGTCGTTTGATTTTCACCGTCAAATGTTTGTGTACCCGTAGCACGATTGGCTTTTTGCATGTCACTGATCATCATCGGATCAATGTTGTTTGTATCCATCATCACATTATTGTTTGCTGCAAGTACCTGGCTTGACTCAGAAGTTGGCTGGGATAAAGATATCTTCTCAACTGTAGATTGTTGTGGCGTACCACACCCGACCAATAAAGAAATCAATGCCGGAGCCATCAGAAGTTTAGAAATTTTTATAGTAGTTACACGTTGCATGTTTGCCATCCTTTGTTTGTTAAGTTGGCAATATCATAGATATAAGGTAAATTAAAACAATACTTTTGGAGGGTTTTGGTTCATTTTCTTTATTTATTCTTAATTATTGTTACTAAAAGTAAATTTTTATTTTTTAAGTTAAAATAGTTTTATTTCTCTTTTTTTTCTCCTTTTTTTGCTGCAGAATCCGTGAAAGTAACCGATTGCGGCTTAAAACTGATATCCTGCACCTATATAGGTCTCGTG
>JANTGR010000068.1 GCA_024762875.1 Sulfurospirillum sp. | reverse complement strand
TATGACTTATCATGATACGCATACTCCTACCTATATTTATATATAACAAACAAATCGGCTGATTTTTTCTATAAATATAGCTTAATTTAACATAAACTTGATTGAATAAAATTCAATAAAAATTAAATTATTAAAATTTATTTAAATTATTTAATTATACAAATATTTTATTGAAATAATAATATTATATCAGTATAATTTTCAAGTTTACTAAATTCAAAAGGATCAAGAATGAAAAATTACAAATTATCAACTGCTTTAGCCGTATCTTTAGCCGTTGCATCAACAAGCTATGCAGCAGACGCTGCCATGACTGGTATTTTGCCAGATGCACAACCGGGTGAGTGTTATGCAAAAGTGATCATCCCCGCAAAATTTGAAACCACTACTGAGAAAGTACTGGCAAAAGAAGCTTCGGAAAGATTGGAAATTGTTCCGGCAAAATATGGTACTGAAACACAAAAAGTTTTAGTAAAAGAAGCGTCAACACGTTTATCAGTTATTCCCGCAACTTACTCTAAAACAACTGAAAAAGTTTTGGTACGAGATGAAGAAGTTCTTTGGAAAACCAGTTTAAAAAACAATATCCCAGTATCTGCTGAGATTTTGGCTGCTGCAAAAACCGGTGGAGCTGATATAGACAGTATGACATCTGGTACTTGTTATAGAGAGTATTTCACGCCTGCTACTTATACAACAAGTCAACAAAGTTATGTTTCAAAAGAAGCCAGTGAGCGTTTAAAAGTTGTTCCTGCTACTTATGAATATGCTGAAGAGAGAGTATTGGTAAAAGAGGCAAGCCAAAGAATCGTTAAAGTACCGGCAACATATGAAACTGTCAGTGAAAAAGTAATGGTAGAACCTGAAAAAACAATGTGGAAAAAATCACAATGTAACGGTAGAAATAACGACTGTGGTGTGATGTGTCTTGTCACTACACCAGCAAGATACAAAACTGTGACTAAAAGAGTTGTTAAAACACCTGCCACAACAAAAACAATCGATATCCCTGCTGTTTACAAAACAGTCAAAGTGAGAAAACTAGCAACGCCTGCATCTGTACAGAAAATTGCTATTCCAGAGCAAACAGCTTCTTATACAGTCACAAGTAAAGCAAATGATGCTACATTTACATGGGCAAAAGTAGGTACAAAAGCACCTGGAAAATATACAGGGCATCAAGTATGTAAACTGGTTAAACCAGCACAATACAGAACAATTACAAAAACAGTTGTAGCGACACCTGCTTCTACTAAAGAGACAGAAATCCCTGCAGTTTACAAAGATGTAACTGTTACAAAACTGGTAACACCTGCAGAAGTGAAAAGAGTAGCGATCCCTGAGACTTACCAAACAATCACAAAAAGAAATATGGTATCTCCAAGCAGCGTACAATGGAAACGTGTTGTATGTCAATCACACATGGGATCTTCAACTTTAAGAGCTGTTCAAACTGCACTGAAAAAAGAAGGTTTATATACAGGTCCAATTGATGGTATCAATGGTGTTTTAACAAAACAAGCTATTAAAGCTTACCAAAAAGCACACAACCTTGCAGTTGGCGGATTAACACATGAAGTGATGAAATCTTTGGGTGTTTCTTTTTAATTAATATTTCAACTGACTACTCAGCCCAAATAGGCTGAGTAGTACTCTTTTATGCAGCTATTTCTCTCTTTGTACTGATAGATATCTTTCCAACCAATTTTTTCATATCAATAGGCTTTGTTAAAAAACAGGCAATATTTAATTTAGCTAATTTTGACAGATATTCCAGCTCTGTATAGGCAGAAAGCACAATCACTTTCTGAGAGGGGTTGGTTTTTTGAATCTTTTCAACCATATCCAGTCCATCCATCACCGGCATATTGATATCTGTAATGATCAGATCAAAATGCTCCTCCTGATATTTCAGCAATCCTTCATATCCGTTTTTTGCATATACGACCCGCTTAAAAATGTCATTAAACAACTCCAATTTTACATTTTTGAGTTGTTCATTATCTTCTACATATAAAAGTGTTAACTCTTTTGTCTGCTCTTTGAGCTCTTTTATTCTCATATTTATCCTTCCATTTTGCATCAAATGGCATCCCCCCACCTTCTGCATAATTTAATATCGGTCAAAATATAAAAAAGCACAAAGAATTTTTTTGACACAGCAAGGCTTTAAAAAGGGATATAAATAAGAAATTTTAGCAAGAAGGAAAAAGATGAAATTATATGAAGTTTTATAAAGTATTAAAAAAATATGATTCTATAAAGAGTTTACAAAAAGTATCAAAAAGCCCCAAAAAGGCTTTTTGACTAAGCATTTTTGACAGCTTCCTCTATCTGTGCCACAACTGCTGGATCTTCTAAAGTTGAAGTGTCCTGGGTGATAGCTTCACCTTTGGCAATCGATCTCAAAATACGTCTCATAATTTTACCTGAACGCGTTTTTGGAAGACCCGGTACTACCACAATATCATCCGCTTTTGCAATATTGCCTATATATTCGGCAAGCAGCGAGTTAATATGTTTTTTCATATCTTTTTCAGGGTCACCCTTTAATACAATGTAGATAAAAATCGATTCACCTTTTATATCATGCGGCCTTCCCACAACTGCCACTTCAGCCACATAAGTGTCTTCATTGACAACTGCTTCAATCTCAGCTGTACCCATTCTGTGACCTGAAACATTGATAACATCATCCATACGCCCCGTAATCGTGATATAGCCTTCTTCGTCCATATTGGCACCATCACCAGAAAAATAGACCGGTTTCCCATCTTTTACTGCATCACCAAAATAAGACTTTTCATATCTCTGCGGATCACCCCAAATCGTACGAATCATACTTGGCCATGGTTTGGTAATACAAAGCAAACCTGTTTCACCCACCTCTTTTGGGTTTCCGTCTTTGTCGATAATCTCAGCCATAATTCCCGGCAGTGGATAGGTAGCACAAGCTGGTTTAATAGGTGTTGCACCCGGTAATGGTGATATCATATGGCCGCCTGTTTCTGTTTGCCACCAGGTATCAACAATGGCACATTTTCCGCCGCCAACTGCTTCATGATACCATATCCATGCAGGAGGATCAATCGGTTCACCGACAGTTCCCAGTACTTTCAGAGAACTTAGATCATATTTAGCTGGTTCATCTTCACCCATTTTATGCAGTACTCTGATCGCCGTAGGCGCTGTATAAAACTGTGATATTTTATGTTCCTCTACCATTTTCCATGCACGACCCGCATCCGGATATGTCGGTACCCCTTCAAACATCACGGTTGTTGTTCCGGCTGCCAGCGGTCCATAGACGATATAGGTATGCCCTGTAATCCATCCGATATCCGCAGTACACCAAAATACATCATCTCCCTGCACATCAAATACCCATTCCATTGTCATCTGTGCCCAGAGTATATATCCGGCAGTTGAGTGTTGCACACCTTTTGGCTTGCCGGTACTTCCTGATGTATAAAGTAAAAAGAGTGGATCTTCACTATCCATCGGTTCAAATGCACATTCATCTGACTCGTCACCAATCAGTGCGTTGTAGTCATGATCTCTGCCCTCTTCCCAATGAATCTCTTCATTGTTACGTTTCACAACCAAAACAGCTTCTACACTCTCTACCGGATTTTGCAATGCCTCGTCAACAACAGGTTTTAAAAGATAAGGTTTTCCTTTTCGATAGGCACCATCAGCAGTAATTATTAATTTAGCTGTTGCATCTTCGATTCTATCCCGCAGTGCTTCAGAAGAAAATCCGCCAAAAACAATAGAATGAATTGCTCCGATTCTCGCACAGGCCAGCATAGCATACGCTGCTTCCGGTATCATCGGCATATAGAGTACTACTCTGTCACCTTTTTTAATACCAAATTTATTTTTTAATAAATTGGCAAATTGATTGACCCGCTGACTCAAGTCACGATAAGTAATCTTTTCGACATCGCCACGATCTCCCTCAAAAAGGATAGCTGTTTTATCACCTTTGTCTGCCAAATGTCTATCGATACACTGATTGGAGACATTCAGCTTTCCATCGGTGAACCATTGATAAAATGGAGCATTTGATTCATCTAAAACTTTGTTATATGGTGAGAGCCACTCTATTTTTTCATCTGCATATTCTGCCCAAAAACCTTCATAATCATCTTTGGCTTTGTTCATCAGGCTGTGATACGCTTCCATACTGCCTATTCTGGCATGTTGTGCAAATGCTGGATTTGGTTGAAATATTTCTTTCATATTGTTTTCCCTATATTGTTTTAATTTATTTATTCTTAATGACACACTTATAAAATTTAATTATAACATCTCAATAAGTACAAAAAGTAACCAGAGACCACATTATCATGATAAATTTAAAAATGATTACTTTTGGTAAACTTCTCTTTTATAGCGCTCTCCCTTTTTTAAATGTCTGCCTGACTTTTCCATAGAGTTTTGCACCATACAGTAAAGTCTGCTGATCTTCAACTACACACTCTGCATGCGGATCAAACAAAACAATATCCGCATCAAAACCTTCTTTTATCTCTCCCAGATTTTCCAGACCTAAAATTTTTGCCGGATTTTTACTCAAAAGTTCGCTTAACTGTGCCATATCAATGACACCTGCTTTCACCAGGTAGGTATAACAAAGTGCCAGATACTCTTCCAGACTATCTACACCATAAGCCGCATCATTAAAAGGAACATCTTTGCTGTTAAAGGACTTGGCAGCATGCAGTGATGTCAGGATATCTATCTTTCCATTTTTTAAAGCCTCCAGCAGTTTTAACCGCTCATTTTCATCCCGAAGCGGCGGATATATTTTTGCCAAAGTGTTAAAATCAGCGCAGGCTTTGTCATTTAATATCAGATGAAAAATAGAAACTTCAGCATAAATATCAGGATTTTCAGATTTTGCCTCACTGAGAATATCCAGTGATTTTGCTGTTGAAATTGATTGAAAAAGGGTCTTGGCACCATAATATTCTGCCATAGCGGCAACTTTTGCCACTTCTGATATCTCACTCACTTTTGAGATACCTGCCAGCCCCAGTTTGGCAGACGTGACACCCTCATGCATCACACCATTGTCATTGAGATCCGGATTATCACAAAAACAGAAAAACGGTACTTTTTTCATCAATGCATATTGTAAAATACGCCGTAAAAGATTACCATTGATAGATGAATTTTCCTGGATGATCTTTGCACCATGCGCCAGCAGTGTTGAAATATTATTGAGTTTGTTTTTATCCTCCACCTGTAGCGCTTTTAACGATAGCAGCACACTATCATCCAGTTTGTACTGCAATAATTCCATCAATGTTTCATTCTCAAGAGCCGGAGAAAAATCCGGCATCAAAGCAAAATGTGTCACCCCTGATTTTTTTGCTTTTTGCTGCAAGCGGTTGATATGGGACTGATTGAGCACATCATCTTTTACATGCACATTCAAATCAATAATCCCAGGCAGTAGATATAACCCCGCTGCATCCAGCTCTTTGGCTGCTTTTTCCTCTATACTGGCGGCTATCTTGATGATTTGACCATCACCAATCAAAATATCCGCGTTGTACTCTTGCCCGTTTTTACAAAGTGTGCCATTTTTAATCAATAACATATTTACCCCATATCCATTTACAATATAACAGCTATTATACTGAAATTTTTGCTATAATCGCTTTTCAATTATCAAAAAGGATTATAGACTATGGCAAATTTAAAAACATATGATTATACAGCAGAAGAGATGGCATCATTTCAATATGCAACAATTCACACCAATAAAGGTGACATCAAATTAAAACTCTATGTCGATGAAACACCAAACACGGTTGCAAACTTTGCACACCTGGCAAATGAAGGTTTTTATAACAACAAAACATTTCACAGAGTCATTCCGGGGTTCATGGCACAAGGCGGCTGTCCACATGGAACAGGTACTGGCGGACCGGGCTGGTCAATCGCTTGTGAAACAGAGAAAAACACCCATAAACATGTCAAAGGAACACTTTCTATGGCACATGCCGGACCCAATACCGGCGGTAGTCAATTTTTCATCTGTTTTGTTCCATGTCCACATTTGGATGGCGTACATACTGTCTTTGGCGGTATCGAAGAAGCTGATACAGAGAGCTTTGCTGTACTTGACACAATCGAAGGACAGGATAAAATCGAATCAATCGAAATCTCAGCCTCTTAATACAAGCTATCATGATAGACTCTCTATCATGATAGTTACAAACTACGCATACTCCCAACCACTTTCCCCACGATTTCCACAGCGCTGCTGTCAACTGATTCTATAGAGTAAAGTGTATTGTCAGAAATCAAATCCAGCATTCCGTCACTACGCAGTGAAAGACGCTTGATAAAGAGTCCGTTTGGTGTCGCTACAACAAAAACACCCCCGCGATTGATATCTTTTTGACTACGGTTGATAAAGACCATATCATTTTCATAAAAAGTCGGCTCCATCGAATCTCCCAGTACATTGATCGAATCGATATATTTTACCTCTCTTGCTCCTCCCAGCATATCCACCATATGTGGATCCAATACAACAGATTCATGTGCTTCATCTTCGGTAAATGATCCACCTCCCGCACTGGCATAGATATCACCAAAATAACGAACATTGGCATACTTTTCTGTCTCTTCTTCCAGAGACCTGGTCGCCTGGTTGTAAAAAAGCCAGTTAATAGAGATTTTACGTTTGGCACAAAAGTCCAATACTTCTTCATACGGTACTTTTCCTCTATTTTTCATCGTGGCAAATGTGAGCTGGTTGATATTCAGTGCATCTGCAACATCTTTGTCAAATACTTTTTTATCTCCCAGTTCTTTGGAAATCACATCTTTGAGTTTTGGCAACAAATCTTTAAAATTCATAAATATCACTCCTTTAAATGAATTATAGCGCACTTTTCTTAAATAATATTTCAATTTGAAATATTATTACCATTAAAAATAATTTTTTATTACAATACCACTATAAATAATTTAAAAGGATTCAAAATGAATACATTTATCAAAAACAGCCTTATCATGATAGACCAACTTTTAACTGCCATAGAAAACTCTATCCTGACAATAAACAAACACGTTCTCTAACTATCATGATCATGCATCTGGATCTGGATGCTTTTTTTGCATCAGCAGAGAGGATCAAGTATCCAGATCTGCATAACAAGCCTGTCGCCGTAGGAGGGAGAAGTGATCCTTTTATATTTGACAAACAGAGTAAAAGTAGAAAACTTTCTCTCAAAAACAGCGGTGCTTTTGTCCCCACACTTTTTTATGGTTCCAAAGAAGAGAACTTTGAAAACTTTTTTAAAGAAGATGCAAAAATCAGGGGTATTATCACGACCGCATCTTATGAAGCCAGAGCTTATGGTATCAAAACAGGGATGAGTATCGCTGAATCACTGAGGTGCTGCCCCCGCCTTATCGTCTGCGTACCCGATCATCACTTCTATCATGATATCTCTCACAGACTCAAAATCTATTTGGAAAGCAAGGTGCCGATACTTGAACAATACAGTATCGATGAGTTTTTTGCCGATGTTAGCGGCTATGTAGAAGAAAAAGATATGCTGTTTTTTGCCAAACAGATACAAAAAGAGATTTTAGAACAGTTTTCGCTGCCTATTTCCATCGGTATCGCCCACAGCAAATGGCTCGCCAAACTCTCTACCACCTTTGCCAAACCTGATGGGATCAAACTATTAAAAAAAGATGAAATTGGCTCTTTTATCCATAATATTCCTATTGAGCAGTTCCCCGGTATCGGCAGAGCCTATCAAAAAAAGCTCCTTCACTATCAAAAAAAAACACTGGGCGATATTGCAGATGCCAAAACACTGCTTTATTCCTGGGGCAACGGCGGTAAAACACTGTATGACAGAGTATGTGGTCTGGAACATGAGAAAGTACAACACAAGCGGGATCGAAAATCCATCGCTATTTCCAGAACCTTTGATCCCCTTACAGAGCGTATAGAGATCAAAAGAAGAGTTACTATTCTGGCCAGACACCTCATCTTTTTGGTTGCAAAACTCAAACTGCATCCCAAAACACTCTATCTAGGTATCCGCTACCAATACCAGGCAAAAAGTAAACAACAAAAAACGTTTGACCGGTTGCTGAGTGAAGATTTTTTTCAAAAAGAAGTCCATATACTCTTTGACAAGCTGGATATCTACCCCCGCAGTCCCGTCATACGACTCACGATTTCACTCACAAATTTTCATGCCAGCCCCAACAAGTACCCTTCTTTGCTACACTATCATGATGATAGAAAAGCTTATGCCTTGCAGGAACAGACACAGAAAATGCGGGAGAAATATGGTGTAGATATTATTAAACGGGGGAGTGAATTGTAGAGGGAGGCGTATGCCGCCCTCAAGGTCTGTTAATAGAGACCAAATTTATTATCTTTTCTTTTATATAAAACGCGTGTTTTGTCATCTTTGTCATTAAAAATCAAAAACTGCTGTTTTGTCTCTTTGATCATATCCAATGCTTCTTCAATATCCAACGGTTTATAAAGATCAAGTTCCATAGGGATAATTTCATCTGTATCCTCTTCTAGACCCTCTTCGATATCTTCAGGTTCTAAAAAGTTGAGATTTCCTACTTCACTAAGCTTTGTTACTCTATGTCCGACTTCTTTATCATGATGACGTCTGAGTACCTTTTGCGCACGCTCTGTAGCTAAATCTATCGCAGCATATAAATCTTTGTCTTTTTGTTTAATGACCACAGTATTTTTTTGAGGAAGGTTGATTGTAAATTCTATCAAAAAACCTTTTCTTCCATTTTTCTCATCCGCAGAGGCTACCACTCTAGTAGAAATAATATCAAGATTAAACTTTTGTAAACTTCCTACGGCACTCTCAATATGGTTTTTAATCCCATCAGTCATATCCAGCTGTCTTCCAGCAACACTTAAATTCATATTTTCCCCTTTCATATTTGGAATAATATACAAATATATTATACACTATAGAGGATTTATTTTTTATTAATGAGCCATAACTTTTTATTATGGCTTCTGAAGTGTCCTTCTATGGATCACTATAGGCTCACTGATGCCGGTGTTATTTTGATCAACGCGCACTGTGACATCAATCATTACCGTTAAATTAGATTTTGCTGTTTTGATACCTGTTGCCAATACATGGTCATTGCTGCAGCTAATAGGTGTACCGTCAAGTATATACATCAACGTTAAATTTGCCTCATGGGTTGGCGTAGTCGCATTGGGATACGTTAAATTGATATTTTCTATACAGGAGTTATTGTTATCATGCGCTGACACGGCTAAAAGTGCATACTCCACAGCTGATCTGGCCAGCAATTCAGCCTGTTCCTTAAAATAGATATCTGTTGTCTGCTTCATTGACGTAGCAGACAGTGAGATCATCAGTGTCATCAATACTGAAATGACCACCAGGATAATGATCGCCGTAATTAATCCAAAACCTTTTCTCATCAGAATATCGCCTTTTCTTTACAAAATCCCACAGGCTCACCTGTGATATTGCCATCTTGTACACAAATTTTCACACGCAGCGTTTCGCCCACCTGCATCACTCTAAAAGTGGATACATGTTCAGCCAGGACACTGGAAGAAGCATTTTGATCATAACGTTCGCCATACCAGGGACGATAATTATACTTCAGCGTTAAATTAAAATCATCCGCATTTCCACCCTCCGGCACCAGGGCATATGCGCTCCATGCCAGATAATACTGCTCACAGATACTGCGATTGGCATCTTGTTGGGCATTATCAATGATAAAGGTATCTTCACTACTTTTGGAAACTGCCAGTGTATAGGCATGATCAGCCAGATTCCCTACACCGTAATCCCATCCATACAAAGAGAGATTGGAATCAGGTTTGGGACATTTAAAAATCAAAGCAGGATGATCTACTCCATTGGTTGTTAAATCCACATGGTTATTTGAGAGTGCTTTGATCGTATTTTCTGCTATACTCAGGTGTGAGCCAGGGCTTTTAAGTGTACGTGCTGCATTTGCCGTGGCTGTATCATTCACATCGATAAAACCGCTCCAGCCGGGAACAGA
>JANTGR010000067.1 GCA_024762875.1 Sulfurospirillum sp. | reverse complement strand
GGCACCCATATAGAAGTAGGAAAGATGAACATATAGTCTCTATCTGATATAAGTGTCACCTCATGTTCATTTTTTCTTAAAAATATCGCTGCTTCAACTCCTGCAAATCCACCGCCTAGAACCAATACTTTTGCCATTATTTTCCTTTATTTGATTGATAAAAGAATTATATACTATGTGACGATAAAAGTCAATAGAACTCTATATTTTAATCATCATTTTAAAATATCTTGATAAAGTCTTGATATTTTAAGCAAAATCTGTTATAATCTCGCAAAATTTTATTTTTAAATTATTTAAGGATCAAGTATGGCACATAAGAAAGGTCAGGGTAGTACCCAGAATAACAGAGACTCAGCAGGACGAAGACTAGGCGTAAAAAAATTTGGTGGAGAGTTCGTAAGAGCTGGAAATATCATCATTAGACAAAGAGGAACAAAAGTTCACATGGGTGAAAATGTAGGTATGGGTAAAGACCATACTATTTTTGCTTTGGTTGACGGACATGTACAGTTTCAGGTAAAAGACAAAAAGAGAAATAAAGTTTCTGTAGTAGCTGCAGAAGCATAAATTCAGTATTTAAAAAGGGGTTGGATGATTTTTCATCCAACCCCTTTTTTTATGCCTGATTTTTATCTATCATGACACAGCGGATGTCAATTAATGACATCCACATCCAGTCCCGCAGCTACCATCATCTTCTGGTTTTGCTTCTGGGGCTCCAGCAGTTGAACATGCACTCACTCCAGGAGGTGTTGTAGGTTGAATCGCTTCATTATCTACCCCACCCTCTTCATTGATTTGTTCGATAGTATGCCACAGTTTTGTTGCAGCCTGCATATAGCGTTTGGCAGTTTCCGAGTCAGGATTGTGGAAAGTGACAGGTTTACCGCTGTCTCCACCTTCTCTGATAGCCGGTTCGATTGGGATTTCACCCAATACAATGGTATCAAATTTATCTGCCAGCGGCTTGGTTGTACCTTTGCCGAATATATCATACTCTTTGCCAGTGTCCGGAGAGATAAATCCACTCATATTTTCTACGATACCAGCGATAGGAATATGCAGTTTTTTAAACATATCCAAACTTCTTTCTGTATCATCCAAAGCAACCTGCTGTGGCGTCGTCACACAGATACCCGCTGTGACAGGTACAGACTGCGCCAAAGTCAACTGCGCATCACCTGTTCCAGGCGGCATATCGATCACCAGTACATCCAGTTCTGACCACAGGATATCCTGTAAGAGCTGCTGAATCGCTTTCATCACCATTGCGCCTCTCCAGATAAGAGACTGTCCCTCTTCCATCAAAGAGCCCATAGACATCACTTCGACACCATGTGAAAGCAGTGGTTTGACTTTATTGCCAACGATTTCGGGCTGTTCTTGTTCTACGCCCATCATCCGCGGGATATTTGGTCCGTAGATATCCGCATCCAAAAGTCCCACTTTCTTGCCCTGCATTGCCAGAGCAATTGCGATATTGGTAGTCGTCGTTGATTTACCGACACCACCTTTACCCGAACTCACCATCACAAAGTTTTTGATATGAGGGACAATATTTTTACCTTGAGAGCTTGACTCTTTAGGCATTTTTGGCGTTTTGATGACCACATCAATTTTCTGGGCACCTAAAAGCTGTAATTTTTTTGTGATTTCATCTTTGAGCTGTGCTGATACTTCCGGGGCAGATGAACTGATCTCTACCTCTACATATGCGACGCCATCATTGACATCTATATCTTTCACAAATCCAAAATCTACGATACTTTTCGTAAAACCTGGATATGTTACTTCTTGTAATTTTTCATTGACTGTTTCTCTAGTTAACATTAAGTTCCTTTATAAATTCCCTATTCCTATAATAACACTGTAATGATACAGAAATTATCCCAAAATATAGACTAAAAAGAGAAAAAAAAGTATTTTATGTGTATAATTTTGTAACACTTTTTAAAAAAGGACAAAATTTGCCCGATTTAACGCTCATATTGCTTTCTGCCGGAAACTCTACCCGGTTTAATCAAAAGGTCAAAAAGCAGTGGATACGGATAGAAAATGATCCACTCTGGCTCTATGTCGCCAAACGATTTCAAAATTTTACAGATTTTAAATCGATTATCATCACAGGCACTGAGGCTGAGCTGCCTTACATGCAAAAACATGCCCCTTATATTTATGTACAGGGGGGAGAAAGCAGACAGGAGTCATTGTCCAATGCACTTTCCTATGTAAAAACATCACATGTTCTGGTCTCAGATGTTGCCAGAGCCTGTGTACCCAAGGTTATGTTTGATAATATTCTCTCCCACTCAGATCAGGCAGATATCATCGTACCCTATCTTCCTGTCAGTGATACAGTGGTCTATGAAGAGCATACTATTAATAGAGATGCTGTCAAACTGATTCAGACACCACAACTTTCAAAAACAGCTGTTTTACAAAAAGCGCTCAAGCAAAAAACGATTTTTACCGATGATTCATCTGCCATCAAAGCAATAGGCGGAAGTATCTTTTATACAAAAGGTTCAATAAAAGCTAAAAAAATTACACGATATGACGATTTAGATGCGTTAGCGTGTTTACAGGAAGCCAGTAATGATGTTTTTATCGGTCATGGATTTGATGTGCATCAATTTTGTGATGATAAAAAAATGGTGCTTGCCGGTGTTGGTATCGATTCGGATAAAGGGTTTTTAGCCCATTCTGATGGAGATGTTGCCCTGCATGCTTTGATCGATGCTATTTTAGGTGCTGCCGGTGCCGGTGATATAGGTGAACTTTATCCCGATACCGAGAGTGCCTATAAAGATGCTGATTCAAAACAGATGTTAAAAGAAGTCATCAGTTTTATCACGCAGGTTGGTTTCATGATCAATAATGTAGATATCACAATCATGGCCCAAACGCCAAAAGTCTCACCTTACAAAGATGAGATGAGAGCAGTGATTGCCAAGATATTGGATATAGCACCTATTTGTGTCAATATTAAAGCCACAACCACTGAAAAACTGGGTTTTGTGGGACGAAAAGAAGGGGTAGCTGTGGAAGCAGTTGCCGCATTAAAATTTAGAAAATGGAAATGAAGTAAATGAAAATATTAATCGTAGAAAATGAGATTTACCTATCACAAAGTATCTCTACAAAACTTACACAGCTTGGACATGTATGTGAAAATGCAGCCACCGTCAAAGATGCCCTCAAATATGATGAATTTGATGCCGTTTTACTTTCAACCAACGTTTCCGGACAGGATTTTTATCCTATCATCGAAAAATATAAAAACTCTATCGTCATTCTGATGGTCTCTTATATCTCCAATGATACTGTTTCCAAGCCACTGCAGGCTGGAGCCAATGACTATATCCTGAAACCTTTCATGATAGAAGAATTGGCCAGAAAACTCAATCACCTGCAAGACTATATAGTCTATAAAAAAGAGAATGAAACGTATAAGAGTTATATTGAACATCTTTTGAAAAAAAATTCAGCACACTCCATCACCAATAAAACAAAACTGCCTCTGCTCTTAAAAGTCAATTATCAAAAAATATCAGATGCCATTGTTTTTGATTATGCCAAAGCTTATAATGACTCATTTACCTTTATTTCATTGGAAGATGCTGATGCCCTGGAACAACTCAAAAAGATCAATGACAATGAACTGGTGTATCTAATCGGCTTTCAAAACATTAAAAAAAGTGAAAAATCAAAAGTTTTATCCCTTATTCAAAATAGGCGTGTTATACTGTCCACAACAGATTTATCCGAAAGCGTTGAAGAGATAGAAATTCTGGAAATAAAAAATGAAGATGGTGTATTTGAAAAAGGAGATATCCTCTCCATAGAAAACTATGTCAAATACATCATTACAAAATACCAAAGTAAATTTCCTGACACTGAACTCTCCAAAAAGCTGGGTATTTCACGAAAAAGCCTATGGGAAAAACGTAAAAAATATGGAATCTCCAAAAAGAAATAAAACCCTTTTTATTGATAAAGAAGCGCTGGCAACGCTTTCTATGCTCAAAGAGGGGATCTTTTCCCCTGTCAACAAACTGATGAATGCCAAAGAAGCCAAAGAAGTAGATGAAACTTCTAGCTACAAAGGCTCTTATTTCCCTTTTTCTCTTATATTGGCACCCAGCGGAAAACGTAATGAGAATGTTTTAAAATCTGCCCAAAAAGGTGATATTTTACAACTTGTTGTAGATGATACACTCAAAGGCGAACTGGTCGTCGATGATATTTTCCCCATCTCCAGACAAAAAAGAATCGAAAAAATTTTTTCCACCTCTGATATGCACCATCCCGGTGTTATCGATACCTTGCAGCGTTTGGGACATTATGCGGTCAGCGGCAGCTTTAAAATCAGTTTTGACAGTACACAGGAAGTACTTCAAAAGATTCAGGCAGCAAAAAAAGAGATCAATGCCCAAAAAGTAACCGGGATGATGATCAGTGCCAGACCTCTGCATAGAGCACACGAGCGGATGATTCGCTCTGCTTTGGAAGACAATGATCTGGTGGTGCTGTTTTTACTCAAACCATACAGAGAAGATACTTTCAACTATCAGATGCGTTATCAAGCTGTCAAGTATTATATTAACAATTATCAGCCAAAGAACCGTGTGCTGGTCGTGCCTTTTGAAAATACCTATATTTTTGCAGGTTATAACAGTATCGTACTCGATAGTATCGCCGCTAAAAATTTTGGCTGTGATACGCTCACTATCGGAGAAAATCACTCTGGAATCGGGCTCTATTATGATCAATATGGTATCAACTATTATCATGATAAGTTCAAAGAAGCAGATACAAAAGTCCATGTTGTGAGTGAGTATGTCTATTGTAATGTCTGCAGGACACTAGTCAGCACCAAAACCTGTCCACACGGAAGTCATCACCACATCAAGTACAAAGCAGGTTTCATGCAGGGACTTTTATCAGCCGGCGTTTTACCACCTGCTGTACTGGTGCGAAAAGAGATTTCAGCGATTTATCTCTCCAGACTTTTTCCGGACAGATTTAAAGAACTGCGTGAAAAATATGCCAACTTTTTTCCCAGTGACGGACTCATAGAAGATATGACAGATGAAAAATTTTATCTTGAAATCATGAATTTACACCAGACATCATCCCTCACATAAGGAGCCTATTGGTGCGCAAACTCTTTTTAACATTTTTTTATACGGGTTTAGCCCCTAAAGCGCCTGGTACTTTTGGTACTTTTGCCGGTGCGCTGGCTGGTATCGCTATCCTCAAAGTTGCCCCGGTATCTACCCTGCTTTTACTCACTGTTTTACTGACCGTGGTTGCCATCAAAGAGATAGACAAAGAAGAAAAAGAGAGCGGTATCCATGATGCCGGATCAATTGTCATCGATGAAGTAGCCGGTATTTGGCTGGCTTTCACTCTCTCTTCGGCAACATGGATCCAGATTTTCCTCAGTATCGCATTTTTCAGACTTTTTGATATCTGGAAACCTTCCATTATCGGGAAAATAGACCGACAAGTCAAAGGCGGACTGGGGGTAATGGGAGACGACATCATAGCCGGTATTTTTGCTGGTCTTAGTTCTGCTATCGTCTATGGGGTACTGCTGAAATTGCATCTGCTCTAAATATATACTACACAAAATACCGCTACTATTATGAAAACAAAAGGTATATGATGAAGATATTACTTTTAGAAGATGACCCTGTTCTCTCCGATATTATGCTTGAAAACCTGGAACTTTCCGGCTTTCAAGTCACCTTGTCAATGGATGGCGAAACGGCTATCAAAGAGATTGAAAGCAGTAAATTTGATCTCTTTTTATTTGATATCAACGTACCCCTCTCCAGCGGGCTGGATGTCTTGAAGTTTGCCAGAGAATACCACTATGAAACACCCGCTATCATGATAACAGCCTATCAGGATATCAAACATCTCAAAGAGAGTTTTTCTTTGGGAGCCAACGACTATATCAAAAAACCTTTTGATTATGAAGAGCTTGAACAACGTATCATCAATATCAAAAAACATTTTAATATCGAAAATAAAGAAACTGTTACCCTGGAAGAGAATCTTTTCTTTAATCTTGCCAAACAGGAGATTATCAAAAATGGAATCAGTGAGCATCTCTCCCAAAAAGAGTCAGAGATTTTAAACTATCTTTTTACCAACAGTAAACGGGTAGTTTCCACAGAAGAGTTGATGCAAAATATCTGGATATATGATGAAATTCCAACGGATGCAACGCTGCGTGTTTACATCAAGAACCTCAGAAATATCCTGGGCAAAGAACATATTCGAACCATTCGCGGTGTAGGTTACTGTTTTGAATAATGATGATAAAAGAGCACTGATAAGTTTTATCACTATTTATACGCTCTCTTCGATTTTACTCATCACCATCATCGCTTTTCTCTATTATGAAAAAGAGATGGACAGACAAAAAAAGGTCTGTAAAAATGATTTGCAAAATTGTGTCATGAAAGTAGAATCCCAACTCCTCAAAGCCAAACTCACACAGACAAAATTCATCTTCTCTCCCAAAACGTACAAACTCAATATCGGGCTTTTTGATGCCAATAAAAAGTTGATTCAATCCTCACTCCAGCATCCAAAAGTAGATTTAAATAACATGATGATCAAAAAACCGGATTATGTCCAGCTGGTTTATAAACTCGATAAAGCACTTTTTTCCATCCAGTATATCATCTCTGAAGATATCAGTATGCCACGCAGTCAAAAATCACTCTTGAGCCTTATCATGATCGTGATATTTTTTTCGGGTATTTTCATCGCTTTTATCGGTTATCTCTTAAGTAAACTCCTCTTAAAACCGGTCAAAGAGAAGATGCGCCATTTGGACAACTTTATCAAAGACAGTGCCCATGAGATCAATACACCAATCGCTTCTCTGCTGATGAGTGTTTCTGCCCTGAAAAAAAAAGGCGGTGCTGATCCCAAAATCCTCAATCACATCTCCATCTCTTCCAAACAAATTTCAGATGTCTATAATTCACTCTCTCATCTGGCTTTCAGTGATATAGCACATAACCGTGAAATCACTGAAATAAACTTTAAAGATATCGTCGAAAAAAGTGTTGAGTTTTATAGTGAAATAGCCAAATCAAAGCACTGCCTCATACATACCAGTCTGCAGGATACACCGCTGATGATCGATAAAGAGGACGCCAAAAAACTGATCAACAACCTGCTCTCAAACGCTGTCAAATACAATAATACAGGCAAACAAATCACTGTAACATTAGAGCAGAACATCCTAAGTGTCAAGGATGAAGGTATCGGAATTGATGCCAAAGAGCAAAAAATAATTTTAAAGCGCTATCAACGCAGTACAGATCTGTTTGGCGGTTTCGGCATTGGCCTGGATATCGTCAACTCAATCTGCCATACATACAATATCCCTATGAAAATAACATCAAAAAAACATCAGGGAAGCACCTTTAGTATAGATTTTAGAGCAATTGCCGTAAAAACTTGACAATTAAAGAACATTTCACTAAAATACACTCAAGTTACTAACTTTTTAATATTTTTTCAAACATATACTACTTATTGAAAAAAATCTACTATACCAAATTCACGCAAGAAGGCAAAATGGAGAAAGCAAACAAGACGCAGCAGAAGCGTCCTGCACATAAAAACAATAATGGCAAATCCCGAACTCATGTTCCTGTTAACGGATATAAAATAGAAGACTTAAGAGCCAAAACAATCGAAGATCTTTTAGTCATTGCAGATGAATTAAAAGTCGAAAACCCCCACCAGCTCAAACGACAAGACCTTATATTTGAGATCTTAAAATCACAGGTATCACAGGGAGGTTTTATCCTTTTTACCGGTATTTTGGAGATTGCCAATGATGGATTTGGTTTTTTAAGAACAATTGATATCAATTTTTCTGACTCATCTCACGACTCATATGTTTCAGCCACGCAAATCAAAAAATTTGCACTGAGAAATGGTGATATCGTGACCGGACAGGTCAGACCACCTAAAGATCAGGAACGCTATTATGCGCTTTTAAAGATCGAAGCCATCAACTATATGCCGCTCAAAGATATCAAAAACCGTCCGCTTTTTGAAAATCTCACACCGCTTTATCCGCAAGAACGCATCAATCTCGAATACGACCCCAATAAATTAACAGGGCGTGTCTTAAATCTTTTTTCACCTATTGGAAAAGGGCAGAGAGGATTGATCGTTGCACCGCCACGAACCGGTAAGACAGAATTGTTAAAAGAGTTGGCACATGGTATCACCAAAAATCATCCCGAAGTACAGCTTATGGTACTGCTTGTGGATGAAAGACCCGAAGAAGTGACGGATATGCAGCGTTCCGTGCAGGGTGAAGTCTATAGTTCCACATTTGATCTGCCTGCTGTCAATCATGTACGTGTGGCAGAACTGGTCATCGAACGAGCCAAAAGATTGGTAGAGATGGGTAAAGATGTAGTTATATTACTTGATTCCATTACAAGACTGGCGCGTGCCTACAACACCTGTACCCCTTCCAGCGGGAAAGTACTCTCAGGCGGTGTTGATGCCAATGCCCTTCACAAACCAAAGAGATTTTTTGGTGCAGCAAGAAATATCGAAAACGGCGGTTCTCTCACGATCATATCAACCGCCCTTATTGAAACTGGCTCACGTATGGATGAAGTGATATTTGAAGAGTTTAAGGGAACAGGAAACAGTGAAACTGTACTGGATAGAAATATCGCAAACAGACGTATCTACCCTGCTATCTCTATTTTGAAATCCGGTACCAGAAAAGAAGAACTGCTTATTGGCACGGATGATTTGCAAAAAGTCTGGGCACTGCGCTCTGCTATGAGTCAGATGGAAGATCTAGAAGCTTTAAAATTTCTCTATAAAAAACTGCAAAATACCAAAAACAATGATGAATTTCTTTCTATCATGAACGATGGTGCCTAGTCACTATCATGATAGCGTATTAAAGGCTGAAAAAGTGGGTTTGCGCGCGGGAGTATTTGACTCTGGAGTCGGGGGTTTGACCGTGGTTAAAAGCCTCCTGGAGCATAGGCTCTTTTCAGAAATCATCTACTTTGGCGACACCGCACGCGTCCCCTATGGTGTCAAAGACAAAAATACCATCATCCGTTATTCACTCGAAGCACTTGAGTTTTTTAAAAATTTTGACGTCGATATCATGATAGCAGCCTGCAACTCTGTCTCAGCGTATGCTATCCAAGAGCTGCGACAGGCATCCACACTCCAAGTATCCGGCGTCATCGAACCAGGTGTCCTGGCACTCAAAAACAAAGCACTTTCCAAAGATGCCAGAATTCTGATCCTGGGAACACGCGCTACCATCGAAAGTAAAAAATATGAAAGACTGCTCAAAAAAGAGGGTTTTACACATATCGAGTCCATCGCTCCTTCTCTCTTTGTCCCGATTGTAGAAGAAGGACTCTATGAAGGCAGTGTGCTAGAGACAACCATTGAACACTATTTTAAAGGGGTGAAAGAACCTGACTTTATCATCCTGGGCTGCACCCATTTTCCTTTAATTGCTCCGGCTATCAGCCGTTATTTTCCCCATGCCACACTCATTCATTCCGGTGAAGCGATCGTGGAGTATCTGGAACAAAGCAGACAAATGACCCGGCGTTTTGACAAAACCGATTTAAAATTGTTTGCTTCTGAAAACCCTGACAGTCTCAAAAAAACAGCTGCACGCTGGCTTTAGAGCCGCCCTTTAATAAAAAAAGTGTAAAATAAACTAAAAAAGGAAGCGCGTGTCACAAGTTTTAGCCTTAAAATACCGCCCCTCCACTTTTGACAAACTTATCGGTCAAGAGACCATCACGCAGACACTCACTCATGCCCTCAAGCAGGACAGACTCTCTCATGCCTATCTCTTTTCGGGGCTTAGAGGCAGTGGAAAAACTTCTACTGCCCGTATCTTTGCCAAAGCCCTGCTCTGCGACAGCGGGCCTACTGCTACGCCCTGTGAAGTCTGTGAGAACTGCACACTCGCCAATGAAAACCGGCACATCGATATCATTGAGATGGATGCTGCCAGTAGCCGTAAAATAGACGACATCCGAAATCTCATAGAACAAACCAAATATAAACCCAATATGGCACGTTTTAAGATATTTATTATTGATGAAGTTCATATGCTCACAAAAGAAGCCTTCAATGCCCTTTTAAAAACAC
>JANTGR010000066.1 GCA_024762875.1 Sulfurospirillum sp. | reverse complement strand
TACGTTGAATTAAATGAATCTTTTCCGTCGTAGTAAAGTCCCCCTGTGACGATACTGATCTCATGTGAAAGTGTTGTAAGCTTTTGCATCAAACCACTGTCGTGATTGATAAAAAGAGCAAAGGCACTTTCACTCAGAACCACGATATCATATTTTTTGGCGATGGCATCATAGATGATATTGAGATTGATCTGGATACTCTTATCATGATAGGATGGTTCCCATTTTTGTGCCTGCGGGGTATGCAGTGAGGAGAGGTAGATATGTTGTTTGGGCAGAGATAGTGGGGCGGGAGATACAAAGTCAATTGCACCTATCATCAAAACCAGAAAAAAATAGCGTTTTTTATCTTTTATCATGATAGTGAGTACGAGTGCAAAAAGTACCAGGGCAAACTGCCATTTATGGATACCAAATAGAGTATCGATCATCGCGAGCTCCGGCACCAGCCAATTAAAATTCAGCGGGTGAAGGTAGGAGAGAGCAAGAAGCAAAACTGCGCGTACAGCAGGTGCGAAAATACCAATAAACCAGAAGATGAGGCCATAAGCCAAGGCCAAAAAAAGCAGCATCAACGGTACGGCAAAAAGCATATCATAATAGCGGAAAGAGAACCCGATCCAGTAAAACCAGAACAATCCGATGAAAAGACCGCTCCAAAAGAGGATTTCACGTTGTTTAGAAAGCAGTAAATAAAACCCTGTGAGTGCAGAAAATGTTGTTAATGTTGTTAAAATTATTTTATTTTCAATCCCAAAATAGTGAAGATATATAAATAGAGAAAGTAGTGCTGCTGTTAAAAAGCCTTTTATTATATAAAGAGTGTTAAAATATCCCCTAAAATTTTTTATCTTAAAGGATGGATATGCAGGGTCAAGAAAATATTTTTGCATCGTTACTACCGCTTATAGTTTTATTTGGAATTTTTTACTTTTTAATTATACGCCCACAACAAAAGCAAGCCAAAGAACACAAAGCCATGCTCGAAGCACTGACAAAGGGTGATAAAATCATCACTAACGGTGGTCTGATGTGCGAAGTTGTTAAAGCTGAAGAAGAGTTTATCAAAGTGAAACTTAATGATGATACGATCGTTAAAGTAGCAAGAGATTTTATCGCTAAAAAACAAGAAGCGTAAGTGATGAATTTTCGACTCATACTTTTTGCTGTTGCCATCCTCTTTGGTGTAGGCGCTTCGATACCTACATTGTTCAATACAACAAAAGGTCCAAAACTGGTAAAAGGGTTGGATCTGCAGGGTGGTCTGCACATGCTTTTAGGTGTCAAGACCGATGAAGCGATCAAGTCCAAGATCAAATCACTAGCATCATCTGTAAAGTATTTTTCAGATGACGAAGATATCATCATAGATGGTTTGAAACTGGCTGACAGCAGTGTCTCTTTTGCTGTGCTGGATAAGGACGAGATGCCCAAGATGGACAAAATGCTTTCCGAGATCAAAGGGCTGGATATCAAAAAAGAGGGTGAAAAATACAGCATCAGTTTTACAGATGAAGAACAGAAACTGATCAAAGATTTTGCCATCAAACAAGCCGTTGATACCATACGAAACCGACTTGATCAGTTTGGGCTTTCCGAACCGACTGTTGCCAAACAGGGAAAAGACAAGATATTGGTAGAGCTGCCAGGTATCAAAACACCTGAAGAGGAGCAGCGGGCACGTGAACTCATCGCCAAAGCTGCCTATCTTGAGTTGATGGCAGTTGATGAGAAAAAAGCGGATCAGGCATATACTTTGTCGCCTGAGGAAGCAAAAGAGTATGGTGATTTGATTTTAGAAGATGCCAAGCGTAAAAATGTAAAATACATCGTCAATGAAGTAGCCGTTTTGGATGGCAGTATGATGACAGATGCCAGAGTGGCATATGATCAGTCTCATCAACCGATCATTACATTTTCCCTCAATAGTGCCGGTGGAAAGATATTTGGCAAATTTTCAGGTGACAATGTCGGAAACCGCATGGCTGTAGTACTGGACGGCAAAGTCTATTCTGCTCCGGTGATTCGTGAAAGAATCGGGGGAGGGCATGGACAGATATCTGGTGGTTTTACTGTTTCAGAGGCACATGATGTTGCGATTGCGCTTCGTTCTGGTGCACTTTTGGCCCCGGTTACATTGTTGGAAAAACGCAGTGTGGGACCTTCTTTGGGAGCTGACAGTATCCGCCAAAGTATGATTGCTCTGGTTTTGGGATTTGTGTTGGTATTTGTCTTTATGATTGTTTATTACGGTTATGCCGGGTTTATAGCAGATATCGCGCTGCTTGCCAATCTCTTTTTGATTATAGCAATTATGGCGATGTTTGGTGCGACACTGACACTGCCTGGTATGGCAGGTATTGTATTGACTGTTGGTATGGCGGTTGATGCCAATGTTATTATCAATGAACGCGTGAGAGAGTTACTGCATGCTGGGAAAAGCATCAAACTATCACTTGAAAAAGGCTATGACAATGCCATGACAGCTATTTTGGATGCGAATATCACTACTTTGATAGCAGCTGTGGTGCTCTATGCTTATGGTACGGGACCGATCAAAGGTTTTGCCTTGACAATCAGCATCGGTATCCTGGCATCCATGTTGACTGCTATCGTCGGCACACATGGAATATATGATTTTTTACTGCCTCGCATCGAGAAGAGTAAAAATTTGAGAAAATGGTTTGGTATCAAAAAGGGAGAGAAATAATGGAATTTTTTAAAAGTGATAAAATACATGATTTTATGGGAAAAAGCAAAATATTTTTAGCTATTTCCATCTTTATGGTTTTAGGTTCCTATCTTCTCCTCTTTACCAAAGGATTGCACTATGGGATTGATTTTGCCGGTGGTACAATCGTCCAGGTAAAGTATGATCATAAAGCACCTATTAATCAAATCAGAGAGAGCCTTTCCAAAAATCAGCAGTTTATCAATGCTGCTGTAACAGAATTCGGGTCACCAAATGAAGTGATTATCCGGATTCCAACCAGTACCACTGCTGTTGGAAATGATATTGGTGATGCAGTAAGAGGATTACTGAAAGAGAGTGGCAAGTTTGAAGTCAGACGTGTGGATATGGTGGGGCCGAAAGTAGGAAACGAACTGCGTGAAAAAGGTCTAATGGCGATGGGACTTTCGATACTGGCCATCTTGATCTATGTGGCATTTAGATTTGAGTGGCGTTTTGCTGTTGCTTCTATCTTTGCTTTGATACACGATGTTTCTATCGCGCTGGGTGCTATTGCACTTTTCCAGGTAGATGTCAATCTTGATATTTTGGCTGCATTGCTGACAATTTTGGGATATTCGCTGAATGATACTATTATTGTATTTGATAGAATCCGTGAAGGTATTCATGAGAGTAAAGCGTATGATTTGTTTACTATCATCAATGACTCGGTAACCAAGACACTATCACGTACAACATTGACATCATTGACTACATTTTTTGTTGTTTTAACACTCTTTTTATTTGGTGGAGAGATTATTTACGGATTTTCATTTACGATGTTGGTAGGTGTTGTTGTGGGAACGTACAGTTCTATTTTTGTGGCATCACCATTTTTAAAATGGCTTGGTTTTTCTGTGGAAGATTTTAAAGCCAAGTTGGCACAAAAAGAAAAACTGCGTATCGAAAAAGAAAAAATGCGGGCACAATATGAGGGTGGTACGCTTTAGGCTATCATGATAGCTTTATACACAAAGGGGCACTATGTTTTTAAGTAAGAATTCTCTCCATGCTTGCAATGGTGAGAGAAATGACTTAAAAAATCTGCCTCTAAGCAAGGAGAAATAAAATGGATTGGGGAAAAGTAGTATATATATTTTTCGCGTTGATGAGTTTGACTACTACCGTAGGTTTCTTGGTAGATCACAACACGATTGCACTCTTTATAGCAGCAAGTATCAATCTTGTTTCAACATTTTTGAAAATCGGTGTGAAAAATATTTTGGCAGCTGAACTTTTTGCTTCGTCTTTGGTGGCCGATTTGCATCTGATTCCGGCTTTTTTGTATGCCGAGCTTGCCAATGATATGAAAGCAGCAGTGGCAATGGCCGTTGGTGCAGTGATTGCCAATGTGTTTTCAATGGCACTGGTTTTAATCGAAGCGTCAAAAGTAAGGGAAGAGTTTTAATGCACTATAATTCATTTGAGATCGAAAAAAAGTGGCAGCATTATTGGCAGGAACATGCTATTAATGAGCCAAGTGACGATAAAAGCAAAGCAAAAAAATACATTTTGAGTATGTTCCCCTATCCCAGTGGCCGTATCCATATGGGACATGTCCGAAATTATAGTATCGGTGATGCTATAGCCAGACATGCAAGAACACAGGGGTTTAATGTACTGCATCCAATCGGCTGGGACAGTTTTGGTATGCCGGCTGAAAATGCTGCCATCAAACATCATCTCCATCCCAAAAAATGGACCTATGAAAATATAGACTATATGCGTGGTGAGCTGGAGTCTTTAGGACTCTCTTTTTCGAAAAAAAGAGAATTTGCGACCAGTGATCCCCTTTATAGCAAATTTGAACAGGCTTTTATCATCAAAATGTATGAGAAAGGTCTTTTGTATGAAAAAAGTCAAACTGTCAACTGGTGTGAAAGCTGTCATACAGTTTTGGCCAATGAACAGGTGATAGAAGGTTGCTGCTGGCGTTGTGATAATGCGGTAGCTCTCAAAGAGATGCCAGGCTACTACATCAAAATCACGGCCTATGCCCAAGAGTTACTTGATGATTTGAAAACACTTGAAAAAGGCTGGCCAAAGCAGGTATTGACCATGCAGGAGAATTGGATTGGGAGGAGTGAAGGATTGGAGTTTTCTTTAGCCTTAAGTCCTGATTCGGTTGAAAAACTGGGAGAAAACTTTGATGCTTTTACTGTTTTTACGACACGTGCTGATACGATTTATGGTGTGACGTATGCTGCACTTGCTCCTGAACATGCGATTGTCAAATACCTGATAGAGCACAAATTATTGGATGAGGCTAAGATCAGTGCGCTTACTGCGATGCAAAATATGAGTGAACGTGATCGCGGAACGGCCCAAAAAGAAGGTGTGGATCTGGGTATCAGCGTGATACATCCTTTAACAGGCGAAGCGATTGCAGTCTGGAGTGCGAATTTTGTATTGGCCGGCTATGGCGGTGGAGCGGTGATGTCTGTTCCTGCCCATGATGAAAGAGATTATGAATTTGCCAGAAAATATAATTTGCCACTGAAAGAAGTGATTTATCATGACAGCAGTGATCTTGAGACATCAGCTTATACCGCCAAGGGTATTTTAACCAATAGTGCGACCTTTGACGGCATGGACAATGAAGCCGCCAAAGCCGCTGTCATTTCACATTTTGAGTCAGAAGGATTGGGAAAACGCGTTGTCAATTATAAGTTGCGTGACTGGGGTATTTCCAGACAGCGTTACTGGGGTGCACCTATACCATTTGTACACTGCAGCAGTTGCGGTATTGTTCCTGAACGTGAAGAAAATTTACCCATTACGCTGCCTGATGATGTTGAAATAACAGGTGAAGGGAATCCGCTTGACAGCCATCCTGCCTGGAAGCAGTGCAGTTGTCCGGTTTGCGGCAGGGATGCAGAACGTGAAACAGATACGATGGATACCTTTGTGCAAAGTTCCTGGTATTTTCTGCGTTACTGCAGCGAAAATGATCCAACAGAAGCTTTTAAAAAAGAAGATGTTGATTATTGGATGAATGTAGATCAATATGTCGGTGGGATTGAACATGCTATTTTACACCTGTTATATGCACGATTTTTTACCAAAGCACTGAGAGATTTGGGATATATAAGCAGTGATGAGCCTTTTGCAAATCTGCTTACACAGGGAATGGTTCTCAAAGATGGTGCCAAGATGAGTAAATCAAAAGGTAATACCGTTGATCCGGATGCAATTATTAAAGAATATGGTGCGGATACTGCAAGACTCTTTATTCTTTTTGCGGCACCTCCACAAAAAGAGCTGGAGTGGAACGACTCCGCAGTGGAGGGTGCTTTCAAGTTTATCAAGCGTTTTGCTGAGCGGGCAGAAAATGCACAGACAATGCAGCAGTTGCCGGATATTGATCATCAGGCATTGGACAAAAATGAACAGCTTGCCCGTAAAAAAGTCTATGAAGCATTGAAAAAATCCAATGAAGTATATGCCGGAAATTTTGCTTTCAATACTCTGGTAGCAGCCTGTATGGAAGCACTCAATGCCCTGGGAAGTCAGAAAAACACAGCAGTGTGGTCTGAAGGGTATTTTATCCTCGCCAATGTACTTGAACCTATCATCCCGCATATCTGCTGGGAACTGAGTGAAAGACTGTTTAACTTACAGAATTTGAAAGCAATAGCGATCAAAGAAGAAGTATTTATTGAAAACAGTCTCACTTTGGCTGTTTCAATCAATGGTAAAAGAAGAGATGAAATTGAAGTTTCCAAAGATGCAGATAAAGAAACAATTTTATCACTTGCCAAAGAGCAGTGTGCCAAATGGCTTGAGGATAAAGAGATCATTAAAGAGATTTATGTTCCAGATAAACTCATCAATATTGTGGTCAAATAGTATCATGATACGAAGATTTTGGTTTTTATCATTTGTTGTGATTGTGACAGCATGTGGGTTTAAGCCAACATCGGTTTATACAAAAAAAGTATTGGGTGATCGGATATATGTTAAAGTTGAAACCAGTCTGCAGGATCCTGAAAACAGTGTTTTGATACGTGATGCACTGAATGAAGCAGTGATTAACAAGTTTAAAGCGCGACTTAGCCAGGAAGCGGATGCAACTGCTACACTTTTTACAACCTTAAAGCGTGTGGATTTTCAACCTATTGAGTTTGATAAAAACGGTTATGTTATTGCGTACAAAACAAATGTTTTACTCCAAACTCGCTTTTGGGATAGATTGCATAAAGTGCATACAGTGGAGACAACAGGTGATTTTGACTTTAATATCGAATCCAATTCTGTGATCTCTGACACCAAACGTTTTAATGCTATCAAAGAGGCAGCCCAAAAATCCATCGATGCTTTTATCTCCAAAATCTCTGTACAAGGAGTGAAAATTGACCATCAATGATATCGTCAAAGAGACTATTACCACGATGACAAAAAAGCGTCTGCCGATGACGCCGGATAATTATGCTGAAAACTTTTGCGCGATTGCCAAAGAGAAAGGCTTTGTGGTTGAGGAATGCAAAAGTGTATCGCGTTTCATACAAAAGCTCAATACAGCTATACAGAGTGATCTCTCCAAATATAATGTCAATACACAGGATGAACTGCTGACTTATCTTGTATCGAGTCTGAATCGTTTGATGGGACAGAGTGAAGGTAAACAGTCTCTGGTGCTGATTGCTCTGGTGAAACGTCTTTTACAAAGTATCAGTTTACTGCATAATAAAGAAGCCAAAGAGTTGGCAGCAGCTTCACTGGAACGCATCGAATATTTGGCAGACCAAAATACGTTTACACTGATCAAAGAGAAGTGGATGGATTTTTTAGGGCAATATGATGCGACACCTGTAAAAAAACTGAAAGCCTATTTTGATATCAAGTCAGATGATTTTGCCGAAATTGTTGATCAAATGATTGAAAAGATGCAGCAGCAGGATGATAGTACCGTTTTAGAACCTTTGGCTATGCTCATAGTGGCGACATTGACACCTTCCATTGCTTCTTCGATGAATGACGAGTTGGCAACACTGAGCTATGAATTGCGCCATTCTCCCAAAATATTAGCCACCAAAGAGGTACAGGATGAGATACTATTATTGACAAAGAAACGCGTTTCTTTGGATAAAAATGAGGTAAAAGAGCGTATCGCATCACTTGATAATTTACTGGGGAATGTCTCTTCAAAAATTGTGAATCTCATTGACAAAAGCAATTTAAGCCGTGGCCAAATCAAAGATATCAAAGATGAATTAATTGCTCTTGATTATACAAAACACAGTTTTGACACAATGAAGGAGAAGCTGGTTACCATTGCCAATTCACTGGAAATTGAGACTGATTCGATGGTCAATGTGATGAAACATGATGAAAGTGTGGTCAAAAATCTTCAATTGAAGGTAAAAAAACTGGAATTGGCTCTCACAAAAGCCAAAAAAGAGACGCGCAAAGATTTTTTGACAAATCTTATTTCCAAACGTGGACTGGATGAAGATTTAAACCGTGTAGATAAGAGTTATGAGCGTTATGGCATAGATTATTCCATCTGCTTTTTTGATATCGATCATTTTAAAATGCTCAATGATACTTTTGGTCATGAGGCGGGAGATGTTGTTTTAAAACAGGTGGGCGCACTGATGAACCAGACCAAAAGAGATGTTGATATGGTAGGGCGCTATGGAGGGGAAGAGTTTTTAGCTATTTTGCCCAACACGCCATTGCCGGGTGCTTTGGTCTTTGCCGAAAAAATTCGTAAAGAGATAGCAGACTTTGCATTTTTGTATAAAGGTGAAAGGATTGCTGTGACTGTCAGTGGGGGAGTGACTAACCGAAAAGATTTTGATTCACAAAAAGTAATGATTGAGGGTGCGGATGCACTTTTATATCAGGCAAAAGAAGCCGGACGCAACAGGGTTTTTCCTGCCGATGCCTGATTTAGAGGAGTACCTTTCACAAAAACCGCTTTATTATACAGAGATAGATTACAGCAGGATGCCTAGAGCCTGGAGGAGTATCTCCAGACACTTTAGACTACCCAAAATTATTCATGTTATTGGTACAAACGGTAAAGGGAGTACCGGACGTTTTCTGGCACACCACCTCTACAAGAGCGGATTTTCTGTAGGGCATTACACTTCACCGCATATTTTAAGATTTAACGAACGTATATGGCGCAATGGTGCTGATGTAGAGGATGCAGAACTCGCACGCTGTCATGATAGGCTCTATCATCTTTTAAGTACAGTCTTTCGAGAAACTCTCTCCTATTTTGAATATACCACTCTTTTGGCGATTGCCCTGTTTGAAGAGTGTGATTATGTAGTACTTGAAGCTGGTTTGGGCGGTGAACATGATGCCACTGCTGTCTTTGACAATATACTCACACTGGTGACACCGATTGATTTTGATCATATGGATTTTTTAGGGGAAAGTATCGAAGATATTGCAACTACAAAACTCAATGCCATTCAAAAAGCTGCCATCCTGGCAACACAAAAACACCAAGCGGTTTACACAGTTGCAAAAAAACAGGCGAAAAGCAAAGGGGTGGATATATTTAAAAGTAGGCAGTTTCACTCTGACAAAGAGATAGAGGCGATGAGGGCTTTGCTAAAAAGCCTCTCGCTGCCTCTTTTTTTTGAAAACAATCTGATGCTGGCCATGGCTGCGGTGAAATTTTTAGGGCTGGATGTAAAGCTGGAAAATATGAAAGATGTTGTCCTTTTTGGCCGTGCACAAAAGATTGCAGACAATATCATGATAGATGTAGGACACAATGCACTGGCGGCATCTGCACTATGTCTGGCTTTAAAAGGAAAAAAGATAAACCTTGTTTTTAATACTTTTGCAGATAAAGATTATGAAAAAACATTGACTATTTTGCAAAGTGCTATTAAAAAGATTGAAATTATACCGATATTAAATGAAAGAATTGAAAAAAAAGAAAATTTAATAAAGGTCATAGAAAAGCTGCAGATACCTTATGGAGATTTTACAGAGATAGATGAAAAAGAAGAATATCTTGTCTTTGGCTCTTTTAGTGTGGTAGAAGCTTTTTTAAAATTATATGCAAAAACAGAAAAATCAGAATTTCCTACTTAATATACTATTTATCATTCTGCTGATATTTGTCCTGGCAGCACTATTTATAACTTTTGTTTCATCGAAGCTTGAAGATATCCGTGCCCAAAAAGCATATTTGATCAAACAAAACAGCCTGATGGAAAAAAAGATTCAGGCAAAAAAAGCTTTTTATGAGGAGATTGAAGATAAGATTGCTGATATTCAGGTGCTGATTGATAAAGATAAATATCATGATAATGCACATATCAGCCGTTTGCTCAAAACGATCACGCCAGAGCAAAAATCTCTGATTGTGCAGGCACTGCCTAGCGGTTATCCTGCATCTACACACCGGGTGACTTCACCGTTTGGTTATCGCATGCATCCTATCTTTCATACGCGCAAATTTCATTATGGTTTGGATTTTGGGGGTAAAGTGGGTACGCCTGTCAAAGCAACTGCTGATGGGATAGTGGAATTTGCGGGATTTAATAAAGGCGGCTATGGAAATCTGGTTGTTTTGGCACATAATTATGGGTTTAAAACAGCTTATGG
>JANTGR010000065.1 GCA_024762875.1 Sulfurospirillum sp. | reverse complement strand
TTTTCCTCTAAATTATCTGTCGGATACAGTGGTAAATTTTCTGTTATATAATTTTTTATTTTGATGGGGTATAACTGAGATAGTTTGGTTAAACTGTGATATAATTGATCTATATGTTTAAAAGATAAAATATCTTTATTTAGTTTTTTTTCAATTTTCTCATAATCACTTTTAGAGGCTGTTTTGATATGAATCAGAGAGATAAACTCTCCACCTATCTCTTTTTCTTGTATTATAATTTTTTGTTTGTTTTGAATATCTGATACATAATCTATACTGTTTTTAAAGTTTACAACTTTTTTGTAAATAAGATATGTTAGTGTGTAGGCATTGACATCCGTATCATTAAGAAATTTTCTCCCTTTATGACTATGATACAACATATAGAAATTATCTATACCAATTATTTTAAACAATGATTGATAATTTGGTATTTTTACAATTTTTTTGATTATAATCGGTTTAATTTTATGTAGTGTACAGCTTGTATTTTCCAGAGGCTGTTTAGATATTTGATATGTTGACAAATCAATAGTATGTCCACAAGTTAAATCATCTAAATAATTTTTTGCAGATATTGGCTGTTGTAAGTAGAGAGATATAATAGCAGAAGTAAATATTTTCTTTGTCAAATTTATTTATCCAAATGTTTTATAAAACTATAGCAATTTTTATTAAAAAAGTCAATTAAAAAAGGTCTTTTAAGCTTTATTTGAATACAATTCTATTCCCTTAAAAATGCGCCCATAGCTCAGCTGGATAGAGCATTGGTTTGCGGTACCAAAGGTCACAGGTTCGACTCCTGTTGGGCGCACCACTTATAGATGAAGTATATTACATCTTTATAAATTTTTAAAATTTTAAATCAACATTTTTTTACTATCTTTTTATATATCTACTATGTGCTAAAATTATTATACCTTATACAGCGGAGTTTAAATGGAAAATTTTAATTTTGATATCATCTCGATGGTGATTGGTTTAGTGATTGGCTGGATTATATTTTTGGTGAAAAATTTTTTGACAGTACGTAAATACAAAAAAGAGATTGAAGAGTATCGTGGTCATTTGGAACGGCAGATGAAAATCACACAAGAAGGTAGTAAAAATCTTTCGGCAGAGAGTGAAAAACTGAAGAAAGAAAATGAAAACTTGCGCATTACTGTAAAAACATTGGGACAAAAACCAGGTAGAAATGAATTACGATTGTTAAACATCTATGATGCAGCACTGCGAAAAATGATGCTTAAAGCACCTGGCTTTGCCCAAGGATGGGAAATGTCGATGCAAGAAGCAGAGAGAGAATATGAAGAGAATGAAGTGGGTCTAAAAACTGTCATTAAACGTGTCTTTTCACCTGGAATTACACATAAAAAAGAAGAAGACATTAACCCTGAATAATTAATTACCTGGGCGCGGCAGCGGCTCTTTTTTAGCTGGCTTGTTCTTTGTCTGATTGTTATCTTTGACAAAGAGGGGTTTTGCAAATTCATACACGATGGGTGTTTCATCCTTAAATTGAATATATAACAATATATTTTCTTTTTTCTTGGATTGAAATACTTTAAATAGTTCACAATTTTCACCAATTTTTGAGATATGGTAATAAGATGCGTTGTCACTGTTCATCTTTTCAAAAGGAAAGATTGATTCAAAACGCAAGAGCGTATTTTTCTCCTTACTCACCAGCCAGGTAACATACGGTTCCTGGATATCAAAAAGAGAGTTTTTTGTTTGCATAGATACCAGCGTGTCGTCATGACCTTTTAGTGTCAGGGTATTGGCAGTGAAGATATCATCATAAAGTACTGTGATGACTTTTTCCCGTTCTTGAAGTGCTTTTTCATTGGCTGCAAATATTTTATTTGTCCTTTCAAGATTGGAGACAGTAGCATACAAAAACATGACGATAATGCTGAGCAATATAATAGAGATGATTAATTCGATCAGTGTAAATGCTTTTTTGTTGATCATGATATTTATTTTCCTGACATGGGTATCGAGACTTTATAGGCATAGGCACTATTTTTATCTTTGGTGATCGTGATTTTATCATAAACAATTGTGAGGTTTAAACTATTTGTTTCCTGATCACTTTGATTTTGTTCATTTACGCTGCCTTCTAAGGGATTCATGGTTGATACTTCTTCCTGATTATAATGCACTTTGTAATTTTTTAAATACTTCCTCACGTCATCATCGATATTTTCATAATCATCGCGTATAAAATCAAATAACGTCAGCTCTTTATGTAAATATTTTTTGTTATTGTGCACAAAGGCAATGGATGCGAGTCTGTCAAATTCACTTTTTTCTTTTAAAAATGCAAAGTTTTGTTTACTGTTGGTACTGATTTGTAACAGACCTGTACCAACTACAGCGAGTATCATGACAGAAACAAGCACTTCTATCAATGTAAATGCTTTATTCATGGATTTCATCGATTGATACTCCTTGGTAGGGTTTGTGCGTGAGCATTGCTTTTGCTTCACTCAGTGATTCACTTTTATTGACATCTTGAAAATAAGGATAGAAGACATAAAACATTTTGTCTTTTTTGACTATATAACTGGAATTGCTGCCATTAGGAAAAAGAGTATAGGCAAAGCAGACTTTATGAAGTCTGTTATTTATCATGATAGGGGGAAATTCTATTGTTTTATTTTCACCAGTTATATCAGGCTTCAGTGCTTCTATACTATCAAACTCTGAGAGTGCAATATCAGGTTTTAACTCTTCTTGATAGTGGTCATTACTGAAAAGGGCAGATTTTTTACACGCATCATAGATATAAAAGTCTAAGCGTTTGCCATTGGACCAAAAAGGCTGCAGGGCTTCTTTGATATTTTCTATTTTTAAAATATGTACTTTCTTTTTATTGTGAAAATTTGAGAGTACCAGACCATAGATTGTACCAACTAGAATCACGACAATCATTAACTCAAAGAGGGTAAAGGCTGTTCTTTTCAATCTAATTATACTTTCAAATGATTTTGGATAATGACGATTATACCAAATATATTATAAACTATGTTATCATGATAACAATGAGAGGGCAAGATGTTAAAAAGTCGTATATTACTTTTGGAAGATGATATCACACTCAATGAAACTGTGAATGAATATCTCGAAGAGTTGGGATATCTTGTTGATAGTGTCGAAGATGGTGATGAAGCATTGGAAAAAATGTATGAAAATAGCTATGATATTTTTCTATTAGATGTTAAAGTTCCCAGTTTGAATGGTTTTGATTTACTCAAAGAAGCGCGTAAAAGAGGAATACAAACACCAGCGATCTTTATCACTTCTTTAAATTCTGTAGATGATTTGAGCCAGGGATATGAAAGTGGTTGTGATGATTATATCCGAAAACCTTTTGCATTAAAAGAGTTGGAAGTAAGAGTAGAAAGTATTCTAAAGAGAGATTTTTTTCATAAAAACCATTCTGATCGTGTGGAGATTGATGCACATTGTTATTATGATATCCATAACAATACCCTTTACATTGATAATGAAGAACAAAACCTCAATAAAAAAGAAGCAAAATTATTAAAACTTTTTTTGCGCCACCAAGAGGAAGTCCTTTCACATGAAAAGATCTATGATACGCTGTGGGACTATGATGAGACATATTCGGAAGCAAGTTTAAGAACATATATTAAAAATATCAGAAAATTATTAGGAAAAGAAAAAATTGTTAGTATCAAAAAGCAAGGTTACAAGTTTACAAAAGAGTGAACGTAAAACCTTAATCTCATTTTTACTTTTATACTCTTTTTTTGCACTTGTTATTCTGTTTTTTTCAGCTTTTCTCTACTATAACCTTCAAAAAGATGTGATGTTGAGAGAACAAAACAGTCGCTTGCGGGAGTATTCAAATGAGTTGATTGTGAAGCTGCGCAAACTGCATGAAAATTTTTCTGACATGCGGATTTATCCGCGTAGCAGCCACTATAACTCTGCTATCTATGACAGCAGCAACAAAGAGATTTTTTCTACCCTTAAAGAAAAGAATGTTGATTTAAATAAACATATCTATGTCATAGGCAATAAGATTCATTATGTCAGGATCCTGGAACAGTACTATCTGGGTACGATGTATCTTGTCATCGAAATAAATGATAATGAAAAATGGCTCAGTTTTTTTAAGTTAAAAGTGCTTTCCTATGGTGGAATTTTATTTTTGATATTGTTGATAGCCGGATATTTTCTTTTGAAAATGTTATTAAGACCGATGCGTGAATCACTCTATTTACTGGATAGATTTATCAAAGATACCACGCATGAACTAAATACACCAGTGAGTGCAATCTTGATGAATATAGAAACGATTCCACGAGATGAACTCAATGCAAAAAGTGCAAAAAAACTCCAGCGTATTGATATTGCAGCAAGAACTATTTCAACTATTTACAATGACTTAACCTACGTGGCACTGAAAAATCAAATCGAGTCCAAAGATGAAATGGTAAATTTAAGCGTATTGATACGGGAGCGGGGAGAATTTTTCAAAGTCATTTCTGCACAGAAAAAGATAAGATGCCAAATGGATTTGCGTGAAGATGTTTCTATCATGATAGATAAAAATAAGATAACCAGGGTGATAGACAATCTCATATCAAATGCCATTAAATACAATAAAAAAGGCGGCTTTGTGCATATCGCTTTGGAAAAGAATTATTTTTTGATTGAAGACAGCGGTATTGGCATGGAGAAAAAAGAGCTTCGAGAAATATTTGAACGTTATTCCAGATTCAATAAAAGTGAAGGCGGTTTTGGAATAGGTCTCAGTATCGTTTCTGCTATAGCTGATGAATATAACTTGAAGATAGATGTTGATTCGAAACGGCATATCGGTACAAAGGTGAAAATATCATGGTGAAAAAAAGTATAATAATGGTAGTTTTGCTCTCTGCCCTGAGCGCAGATTCTTATATTTATGAACATAATTGCCTCTCTTGTCATAAACAGCTTTCATTTGATTTGGAAACGATTTATTTTAAATATCTCTTAAAATACAGTGATGAGATATCAGTAAAGAGTGCATTGATTGATTTTTTAAAAGCACCCAATGCGGATACCAGCGTGATGCCAAAAGAGTACATTAATAGTTTTGGATTGAAACAAAAAACGACATTAAATCCAAGAGAATTAAAAGAAGCAGTTGATTTTTACTGGGATAAATATACAGTTTTTGGAAAATTAAAGTAAGTATCATATCCGTACAATTCACAATTACTTCACAATGGTTTTTTATAATAACAGCATAAGTTTAGATCTTCTTTTAATGAGTAAAGATGTAAAAAACTTGTGGTGTTGCAGCAGCCATGATAGAACAATATGGCAGCGAGTTGGGAAGCGTGCCCTGAGATTGGGTTAAAGACTTTTAGAAAAAAGTCGATATAATAAAACGCAAATAAAATTATAAGGAATTAGATATGAAAAAAATCGTATTATCATTAATGGCAGTAGGCGCAATGAGTTTATTATCAGCTGATGGAGCTGCTTTATTTAAAAAATGTGCAGGTTGTCATGGTGCAAAAGCTGAGAAAAAAGCTTTGGGTAAATCAGAAGTTATTGCTGGTTGGGATGCTGCAAAAACTGAAAAAGCACTACATGGTTATAAAGCTGGAACATTAAATGTTCATGGTATGGGTGGTTTGATGAAAGGTCAAGTTGCTTCATATAGCGATGCTGATATCAAAGCAGTTGCTGAGTATGTTCACGGCTTAAAATAAATCATTTTATATAAAGGTTACAAACATGTAACCTTTATACTACTCTCTATACAAAAATAATCAAACCTACTTTTATATAATATTTTATAATATCTTCTATGCTATCATGATAATAATCAAGATATAGGGGAAAATATGTCTAATTTACTAGAAGCAATCCAAGAGGATAATATCCTTAAATTAAAACAAGCCATTAAAGAAGGTGCAGATCTCAATCAAATGGTTGAAATTGGTGAAGATGATGAACAGGTACTGCTTTTTTATGCATTGCGGCATAAGGTTTCATGTGAAATGATCGCTTTGCTTATTGCACATGGGGCAGACATCAACTATACAACAGATGATGGTGTAAGCCTGGTTGATGAAGCAGTCATGTGTGGCGATCTGGAACTTTTAACTTATCTGAAAAATGAACACAATCTCGAGATCAACCAAACACAACGTAAAAGTGGTTTTACACCTTTTATGCAGTCATGCTGTTATGGCAGGATGGATGTAGCAAAATTTTTGGTTGAATGTGGTGCAGATATCCATATCAAGGACAATATGGGGATGTGTGCACTTGATTATACCAAGCGAATGCGACAAAAAAAGATGCAAGAATATATAGAAAGTTTGGCTGCAAAATCGTAAAAATGTAACAAAGCTTTCAAACAGGAAGCGATTTGAGTTTCAATAACGTAATTTAATATATCTTGTGTTATCATTTTATGATAATCTCACAAAGGTTGGTTTATGGAAGAAGTTAATATCGTCACCGAAAGTTTCAAGTTTATGGTACTTGGTATGACAACCGTTTTCCTGTTTTTGCTTTTAACTATTGTTGTTCTTAAAATACAAGCAAAATTGGTTCAAAAATTTTTCCCTGTCAAGACAAATACGGCAACAAAAACAAATGCTGCTGCAGGCAGTGCAGGAAAAAAAGATGATGCAGAAGTGATTGCAGCAATGAGTGCAGCGATTACAGATTTTAGAAAAAAGTAAAGGGCATAGATGGCAAAAAAATTAATTGATATAATGGATACTACTTTTAGAGACGGATTTCAGTCTGTCTTTGGAGGAAGAGTCTTAATGGAAGACTTTTTTCCAGCTGTTGAAGCTGCAAAAGAGGCTGGGATAAGCCATTTTGAATTTGGTGGGGGCGCTAGATTTCAAAGCCTTTTTTTCTATTTAAATGAAAATGCTTTTGATATGATGGATAAATTTCGTAAGATAGTAGGGCCAGAAGCAAATCTTCAGACATTGGCACGCGGAGTCAATACAGTGATGTTGGATACAGGCAGTAGTGAACTCATAGACCTGCATGCCAAAATGTTTAAAAAACATGGCACCACTACAATTCGGAATTTTGATGCTTTAAATGATGTAGAAAATTTAAAATATTCAGCACAATGTATCAAAAATCATGGTTTAAATCATGAAGTTGTTGTCACAATGATGGATCTCCCACCAGGATGCAAGGGCGCACACGATGTTGCTTTTTATGAAAAAACACTGCGTAATATTTTAGATTCTGGCATTCCTTATGATTCGGTATGCTTTAAAGATGCCAGTGGTACTTCCAGCCCTCATAAAGTCTATGAGACTATTTCTATGGCAAAAAAATTACTGCCAGAAGATGTACATGTCAGATTGCACACCCATGAAACAGCTGGTGTGAGTGTCTCATGTTATCTTGCCGCACTTGAAGCGGGAGTGGATGGAATCGACTTGGCTGCTTCACCGGTGAGTGGTGGTACAAGTCAGCCGGATATCTTGACCTTACTGCATGCTACCAAAGGAACCAAGTTTGATCTTGGCGGCTTGGAAATAGACAAAATATTAGCGTATGAAGAAGTTTTAAAAGGGTGCTTGCAGGATTATTTTATTCCGCCTGAAGCAACACAGGTATCACCGTTGATCCCATTTTCACCTATGCCGGGCGGTGCTTTGACAGCCAATACCCAGATGATGCGTGACAATGACTCTTTAGATAAATTTCCGGAAGTGATTAAAGCGATGAGAGAAGTTGTTGAACGTGGTGGCTATGGTACATCAGTGACGCCGGTTTCACAATTTTACTGGCAGCAGGCCTATGCCAATGTCATGTTTGGGGACTGGAATCAAATTGCTGATGGTTATGGACGTATGGTATTGGGCTATTTTGGTAAAACACCAGTAGAACCGGATCCTGAAATTGTTAAATTGGCAAGTGAAAAATTAAAATTGGAGCCAACAACAGAGACTGCACTTTCTCATGCAGATGCAGATCCTCAAAAATCAATGAAATTTTTTGAAGAGATGTTGTCTGAAGAAGGTATTGAATTAACAGATGAAAATCTTTTCATAGCAGCATCATGTGGCGATAAAGGCATCACTTTCTTAAAAGGTGAAGCAGAAGTAAATGTAAGAAAAAATGACAGTATAAGTAAAGGAAGCAAAGATATGGCAGGACAATACACAGTAGTGGTAAATGGCACAAAATATAATGTTGATGTAGTAGAAGGGCATGATGGAGAAGTGACGATCACCAATGCTGCACCGGCTGCAGCTGCTTCAACTCCAGCTGCAGCAGCACCGACTCCGGCAGCTGGCGGTACAGGAAGTGTTGAAGTACATTCACAAACACCGGGTAACGTCTGGAAAATAGTTGCCAATGTCGGCGATACACTAAAAGAAGGTGATCCTATCATGATACTTGAAGCAATGAAAATGGAAATTGATATTCCTGCTCCTCAAGACGGTGTATTGAGATCAATCAATATTAATGTCAATGACGCAGTGCAAGATGGTCAGTTATTAGCTACAATGGACTAGGGAGAGAATGATGAAAAAATTTCTACTCTCTATTGTACTGGTTTTTACTTTTTTGATGCCTTCAGCCCTGTCAGCATCTGAACATGAAGTCGTGCATGCAGCCAATACAGCTGCACCAGCACCATATAAAGAAAGATCTGTAACAGATTTATTTGCAGGATTATTTAAAACAACGGGTTTGAATGCAATACTATTCCCAAAAGATGGTGTGAAAAATGGTCGTGGTAAAGAGATGACAAAATTTGCACAAAGCGGTGGTAGAGTGATCATGTTTATCATTATCTTTTTGCTCTTTTATCTTGCCGTTGCCAAAGGTTTTGAGCCGCTGCTTCTTTTACCGATAGCATTTGGCGGATTATTGGCAAATATTCCAATAGCCAATATGACCGGACCGCATGGTATGCTGGGTATCATATATGATATGGGTATTGCAAATGAATTTTTCCCGTTATTGATTTTTATGGGTGTAGGAGCAATGACAGATTTTGGCCCACTGCTTGCCAATCCTAAAACTGCGATCTTGGGTGGTGCAGCCCAGTTTGGAATCTTTGGTTCATTGGTTGGTGCTGCTATGCTTTCACAATCTGGTATTGTAGAATACAGCCTGAAACAGTGTTCGGCAATCAGTATTATAGGTGGCGCGGATGGTCCTACTTCTATTTTTATCGCTACTGCTCTTGCTCCTGAAATGTTAGGGGCTATTGCTGTTGCAGCATACTCATATATGGCATTGGTACCAGTGATACAACCGCCAATTATGAAAGCATTGACAACAGAAGAAGAGCGTAAAATCAAGATGGTAACAGGTCGGCAGGTAAACAAGCTTGAAAAATTGCTTTTCCCATTGGTGATTATTATATTGATTACATTATTACTCCCGGATGCGGCTCCTTTGATGGGTGCTTTTGCATTTGGAAATTTTGCAAAAGAGTCAGGTGTTGTTGACAGGCTTTCAAATGAGATGCAAAACTCTCTCATCAATATCGTAACAATCTTTTTAGGTTTGGGTGTTGGCGGTACGTTGCAGGCTGATAAATTTTTAGTTGCAGAAAGCCTGGGTATCATGGTGATTGGGTTATTGGCATTTGCAGCAGGAACAGCAGCTGGAGTACTGATGGCAAAATTAATGAACAAGTTTTCTAAAGAACCGATCAATCCTCTTATCGGTGCGGCGGGTGTCTCTGCTGTTCCGATGGCAGCCAGGGTCGTGAGTAAAGTTGGACAGGAATACAACAAGTCAAATATTTTATTGATGCACGCTATGGGACCAAATGTTGCAGGTGTTATTGGCTCGGCAGTTGCAGCAGGTGTATTGTTGTCAATATTTAAATAAAATATAATAATGACCGATTTATAGTGATAGTGAGTAAATAATAAAGGAAAGAGATGGTTACAGCGGCTGATTTAGAAAAAATGGGGATCAAGGGTACTAAAGAAGTTTTTTATAATTCAAGTTTTGATGAATTAAAAAACAAAGAACTTGAAGAAGGACTGAAGCAGGCGGACAATGGTGCTATGATGGTAGATACCGGTATTTTTACCGGAAGAAGTCCAAAAGATAAGTTTTTCGTCAACCAGGCTCCTTCAAACAAATATATCGCTTGGGGAGATATTAATTTCCCTACGACCAAAGAAGTTTTTGATGCACTGTTTGAGAAGGCCAAAAATGAACTCTCCAATAAAGAGATATATGTGCAGGATCTCTATTGTGGCGCCAGTGCTGCGAGTAAAAAAAGTATTCGTGTGATTACTGAAGTGGCTTGGCAGGCGCATTTTGTGAAAAATATGTTCATCCGGCCAAACAGTGAAGAGTTAAAAGATTTTAGTCCAGATTTTACACTCTACAATGCTTGCAAAGTTGTTGATGATGAGTGGGAAAAACATGGATTGCACTCAGAAGTATTTGTGATCTTTAACATTGAAGAAAATATTGCTATTATCGGTGGTACCTGGTATGGTGGTGAGATGAAAAAAGGTATCTTTTCGATGATGAACTACTGGCTGCCGCTTGAGGGTAAGCTTTCGATGCATTGTTCAGCCAATGTTGGTGACGGGGGAGATACAGCACTTTTCTTTGGACTTTCAGGTACAGGAAAAACAACACTCTCTGCTGATCCAAAACGCCACCTGATCGGTGATGATGAACATGGATGGGA
>JANTGR010000064.1 GCA_024762875.1 Sulfurospirillum sp. | reverse complement strand
AGGGAGAAAAATTTTTTGGATATATCTGTAGCGGACATCAATCCTGCTTTGGTCATCTCAAAAATACCGACTTCACTGGTCGAGCCATAGCGGTTTTTGATACCACGAAGCATCCGCAGTTCACGATTGGCATCTCCTTCAAAATAGAGCACTGTATCGACCATATGTTCCAGTACTCTCGGCCCTGCAATCGAGCCTTCTTTGGTTATATGCCCGATAATAAAGATGGCGATATCTTCATCTTTGCCATGTCTCATCAGTTCAAAAGTGATCTCTCTTACCTGCGATACAGAGCCGGGAGCAGAGGTTACTTTTTCACTGTAGAGCGTCTGGATCGAGTCAACGATCAGAATATCATAGCTGTTTATATGCATCTCATCCAATACATTTTCCAGTTTTATTTCTGAGAGTAGATAGAGTTTTTGATCATTGGCATCCAGGCGGTTGGCGCGTATTTTGATTTGTCCCAGGGATTCTTCGCCTGAAACATAGAGAACTTTTTTGCCGCTTTTGGCCAAGTTTGAGCCTATTTTGAGTAAAAGTGTTGATTTGCCGACTCCGGGGCTGCCCCCTATGAGGGTGAGACTTCCCGGTACGATGCCGCCACCCAGTACCAGATCCAGTTCCTGGTCATTGGAGGAAAATCTTTCATGGTGTTCCTCCTGGATCTCTGTGATAGGTGTGGCAGATTTTGTATCTTTTTTGTGTGTGGCTGCATGGACTTCTTTGAGTACCTGCTGTTGATTTTCACTAAGTTCCAGAAATTGATCCCAAGCACCGCAGTTAGGACATTTCCCCATCCATTTTGCGGACTGGAAACCACAGGCTTGACACTCAAAAAGGGTTCTTTTTTTTGCCATCTTAATCTGCTAGAAAAAATGAATCAAGCAGTGAATCTACAAACTCTTCTTTTTCAAACTCGATCAAATCAGCCTGTCCTTCACCTGTGCCTATATACAAGATAGGTTTTTGCAGCTCTTTTGCTATAGAGAAGAGTGCTCCTCCTTTTGCTGTGCCGTCAAGTTTGGTAATGATGAGTGCATCCATCCCGATAATCTCATTAAAAGCTTTTGCCTGAGATATGGCAGCATTTCCCTGGGTCCCGTCAAGTATAAGAATCTTTCTATGGGGTGCCCCTTCCATCGCTTTGTTACAGATACGTTCTATTTTTTTCAGTTCAGAAGAGAGATTTTTCTGGGTATGGAGTCTTCCTGCTGTATCAATGATCACACGGTCAAAACCTTTTGCTTTGGCAGAGGTGATTGCATCAAAAGCCACAGCAGAGGGATCATGTCCCTGTTGTGTGGCGATGATATGAACTTTAACGATACCAGCCCAGCGTTTGAGCTGTTCAATAGCAGCGGCTCTGAAAGTATCGGAAGCAGCTAAAATAACAGACTGCTTTTTAGTCAATCGGTAAAAATAGGCCAACTTTGCAATCGTTGTGGTTTTGCCTGCGCCGTTGATCCCGAAAATGAGTTCAACAAAGGGCTTTACATCTGCCTGTTCTTCTTCCTTCACATCGATAAAATAAGCCAATAAGACCCGTCTGACATCTTTTCTCTCTACCATTTCAGAAGGGGGCATATAGTAGATTATCTCTTCAACAAGGTCATAACTGACATCTGCTTCGAGCAAAATCTCTTCTAAAAGATCCTTCGATATCTTTTTACTTTTTTGCGGTGCAACTTCCTGAATAGACTCAGTGGTCTTGGAGAGAACTTTTTTGAAAAAACCAAACATTATTTTGCAAGTGCCTTTTGTATGTCAGCTTCGATCATCTCTTCTGGTGCAGCACCGACATAATGGGTAAAATAGTTTCCTTCTTTATCATACATCACCAGTGTAGGTAAGCTTCTGATTCCGCCAAGTGCCTGGGAGAGCATAAAGTTTTCTTTGGAGTTGAGGATGGGAAAGTTGAGTTGGTATTCTTTTGCAAAAGCAATTACTTCACTGTTATCTTTCTCTTCTTCCATTAAGACAGAAAGAATCTGGACTTTGCCTTTATACTTTGTTTGCAGATTGGCAAGGTGAGGCATCTCGGCACGACATGGCGGGCACCAGGTCGCAAAAAAGTCAAGTAGCACAACTTTTTGTTCCAGTCCCTCAAATCTGATACCATCCTGGGTAGGGGAGAGGGTGAAAATGGTGCCATCTGTGGCTTTCATCGTAAGTTTATTGACAGCTTTACTGGCTGCTGATGCTTTTTCTGTTTGTGTCTGGGATGATTGTGTTTTGGTGCTAGTCTCTTTTTTTTCACAAGCCGTGAAAATCAGTAGAATAGCCAATAAACTTACAAGTTGTTTTGTTATCATGATAATATTCCTTTTGAGTTGAGGAAATTATATAGCATAAAGGCTTAAAATGGATAAACAGAGATTTAGAAAAGCATGTTTAAAGAAGCTTCGGGAATCTCCACCTCTGTTGCGCTATGCCAAAGACAAAAAAATTATCAGACAGATCGAACATATACTTGACAGAGAAAAACCGCGCTCTGTTCTCTTTTATCTGCCGATGGATTTGGAAGTTGATTTGAGAAGCCTGATGGATAAATATAAGAAAAAATTAAAAATCTTTGTGCCATTTATAGAGGAAGAAAGTTTCAAAATGGTAGAATACCGCTTACCTTTAGAAAAAAATAGTTTTGGAATTTTGGAGCCAAAAAGCGCCTTTTTTGCACATAAAAAAGTTGATTTAATTATCGTTCCCGTCGTTGGTGTTGACGGAAACATGCAAAGAGTGGGTTTTGGCAAAGGGATGTATGATAGATTTTTTGAAAAATTACACAAAAAGCCCGTTGTTCTCTTCGTTCAAAGAGAGCAATGTTACACACCCCAACATCTGTGTGATATGTATGATATCAGATGTGATTACTATATTACTTCTAAAGAGACAATAATAAATTAGGTACTTATCATGATAACAGAGTTGTTTCAATTTGGCGGCGGTGCCGTCGTCGGAAGCCTGGTAGCGTATATCGCAACCAAAAAAATACACAGTGCAAAAGCAGATATTTTCATAGAACAGTCCAAGGCAAAAGCAAAAGTGATCGAACATGAAGCAGAAAAATTGCTGCATGATGCCAAGCTCAAAGAAAAAGAGTATGAACTGGATGCTAAAAACAAGTATGTGTCACAAGTAGAGCAGTTGCGTTTGGAGCATGAAAAGAAGTCTGAAGAACTGCAAAAAAAAGATGAAGATCTGAATAATATCTTCAAAGATGAATTGAAAAATATTACCAATGAAAAAGCAGAACTCAAAACAAAAAAAGAGCTGCTTGCACAGCAAGAGAGTGAGATTGAGTCTATTCAAAACGATTTGAAAATGAAGATGCAGGAAGCGGATATGCTGGTTGAACGTTCAGCCGGTATGACAAAAAAAGAGGCTGAAGAGATTGTTCTCAAACGTGTCGAAGAGGAGTCTCGTGCCGAGATCGCCCATATCGTGCGTAAATATGAACAAGAAGCAAAATCACAGGCAAAGAAAAATGCAAATTATATCCTGGCCCAGGCAACTTCCCGTTTTGCAGGAGACTTTGCTTCAGAACGCCTGATGAATACGGTCAATTTACCCAGTGATGAACTAAAGGGTAGAATTATAGGTAAAGAGGGACGCAATATCAAGGCTCTGGAGACACTGCTTGGTGTGGATATCATTATCGATGATACTCCCAATGTCATTATCCTCAGCAGTTTTAATCTCTATAGACGTGCAATCGCTACCCGTGTTGTAGAAGAGTTGGTGGAAGATGGACGTATCCAGCCGGCGCGTATCGAAGATATATTTAACAAAGTCAGCCAGGAATTTGATCACAAACTATTGGAAGAGGGCGAAAATATCCTCTTTGATCTGGGGGTCAGTGATGTACACCCTGAAATTGTCAAATTGATCGGGCGGCTTAAATTTAGAGCGAGTTATGGTCAAAATGCTCTTGGACACTCTTTGGAAGTGGCACATTTGGCAGGTATCATTGCTGCTGAGTGCGGTGGAGATGAAACGTTGGCAAAACGTGCCGGAATTTTGCATGATATTGGTAAAGCATTAACACATGACTTCGCGGGCAGCCATGTTGATCTGGGTGCAGAAGTCTGTAATCGTTATAAAGAAGATGTAGTGGTCATCAATGCTATTTATGCACATCATGGGCATGAAGAAGCCAATAGTATCGAATCAGCGGCTGTCTGTGCTGCGGACACCCTCTCTGCCGCACGTCCGGGTGCAAGAAGAGAAGTACTGGAAGCGTTTTTAAAACGGGTACAGGGTATCGAAGAGATTGCAACCAGCAAGCATGGTGTCAAACAGGCATATGCGATCAATGCGGGAAGAGAAGTACGTGTCATTGCCAGTGCAGAGTTGATCAATGATGATGAGTCAGTATTGCTGGCAAAAGAGATCGCCAAAGAGATTGAAGGAAAAGTACAATATCCAGGGGACATTAAAGTGAATGTCATCCGAGAGTTGCGTGCAGTCAACTATGCCCGATAATAAAGCAGGATTTTGGATACTAATGGATGCCCGCATGACAGCTTAGGGCTATCATGATAGAGGCAGTTAAGAGATTTTAAGCACGGTTTATCTGTGCGTGAGTTCTCCGCTTGGGAGAACTTAGCGTTAACGATATACTAGAGGAAGGGCGCTTAAAAAAGTTCTGTACTCAGGTATCTTTCACCGGTATCACATAAGATAGTCACGATGGTTTTCCCTGGATTTTTTTTGGCAATTTCGCGGGCTGCATGGACATTGGCGCCTGCAGAAATACCGACTAGCAAACCCTCCTGCTCCGCCAGTGATTTTGACATAGAAAAGGCATCTTCATTGCTGACCTGTATGATTTCATCATAGATATGGGTGTTGAGTATCTGTGGTACAAATCCGGCACCGATGCCCTGTATCTTATGCGGGCCGCCTGCTCCGCCGCTAAGGACAGGTGAATCTACCGGTTCTACTGCTACAATTTTAATATCCGGCAATTCCTTTTTGAGTATTTCACTGGTTCCGGTGATTGTGCCGCCGGTGCCGACTGCTGCTACAAAGATATCGATTTGTTTATCTGTATCTTTTAAAATTTCCAGTGCTGTTGTTTTTCTGTGAATTTCCGGATTGGCGGGGTTTGCAAATTGCTGGAGAATGATTGAATTGTCTATTGTTTGATTGAGCTCTTCTGCTTTGGCTATGGCACCGTTCATCCCTTTGGTTTTATCGGTGAGTTCAAGTTGTGCACCAAATGCTGCCAATACTTTGCGTCTCTCGATACTCATGGATTCAGGCATTGTAAGGATCAGTTTGATCCCCAGTGATGCACAGATACTGGCCAGTGCGATACCAGTATTGCCGCTGGTTGGTTCTATGATAGTTGTATCTTCATTGATAAGCCCTTTTCCCATGGCATCGTTGATCATATTGAAACCGATTCGGTCTTTGACCGAGCTGGTTGGATTCATAAATTCACATTTACCAATGATGGTGGCATTTGTTTCATCTGAGACATGATTGAGCTTGACCAGAGGCGTATTTCCTATGAGTTGGGTGATATTTTCTGCGATTTTCATATCAGGTTCCTTTGTGCGTATTTTCATTTCTATATCGTCCATTATACAAAAAAAAATAAAGAGTGCTTAAATTTTTTCCTGTTTTGTCGATTTAGATGAAATTATTTAAAGGAAAATGTGTGAAACGTATCATATTATTGTTTTTATTGGCCGGTGTGCAACTTTTCGCCCAAAGTTATTATGAGATGAAAAAAGAGGCGTATGCACTCTATCATGATGGAGACAAAAAGCATGCATTCTCAAAGGTCAATCAATTTATCCAAGAGCATCCACAGAGCCTTCAAGCACAAAATTTGCTCGCTGTGTTGTATTATTGGAGTGGTGATCTGCAAAAATCACGGCATCTCCTGGAAGGTATCCTGGCACATCAATCGTTTCCACAGGCCAAGAAACTCCTGGCTAGAATAGAAAGCAAACAGGGAAAGACAAAAAGTTATCAAAGCATCAAACGTGCCAACCAACAAGCTGTGTCGAATGATTTAACCTATCTACTCTCCAAGATACAAGATAATCCAAATGACACCCAAAACCGTGCGCTGCTTGCAAAGTATTATTTTAAAATCGGTGCTTATCAAAAAGCATTTGATATGGCACATGAAGTGCTGGTGATCGATCCAAATGATAAAAAGATGCAAACCATCACACAACATTTGAGTCAAAAATATAAACTTTCCTACAGCGCTGCGCTTGAGAATGAAAGTGTAGTTGATAAAAACCAGGCAAAAAAGATGCTTCAAAAGCTGCATCAGGAAAAAAAATATGCTGCTTTTTATAATCTCTATGAAGCGTTGAAAAACAGCCATGTTGTCTTTAGTCAAAATGAATATGTCAATATTTTGCACACTGCCATTATGCTGGGTAAATACAAAGAAGCAGAAATGCTCTTTGCAAAAGGGGTGCTTCCGGTAAATAAATATACACTACAGGTACAGTTACTGCTTTCTAAGAAACTGCATCAATCGGTGGCAAGCCGCTAGGGTCAATGTCTGAAACGAGCAGATAGGGACGTATTTTAGCCGGGATTTGCAATCTTCGGCAGAGTTCCTTAAAGGCTTTGGGCATAGATGCTGTGATAAATGGTGCGATATAAATATAGGTTTTTGACCAGGAAATGACGATTTTATCTGCGATGACAGCCTCTTTTTTTCGCAGAATCTCTTTTTTCTGTGCTGCTGAGAGCAGATAGCCTCTCTCTTTCAGTGCCCGGTCAATTGCCCGTATATCCAGACTATCATGATAGCTGTGTTGTAACAGTGTCAATGCTTGATCCTGATAGACGGCTTTTTGGGGTAAAAGGTCGTTTTTATCACTTTGCAGATAGGCAAAACTCTTTAAAAGTCCATCTTGATACTCTTTGACAAAGGCATCAGAGAAGTGTGCTCGGATGTGGTTTCTGTGGTACTTCTCATCAGCGTTGCTTTCATCGATAAAAAATGTTTTATTGTGAGATTGCAAATAATCAAGTAAGTCGGATTTTGCAGTATTTATCAATGGACGTATGAGTCTATATCCCTTTCTCTCTTCTATCTCTTCAAATCCCAGCATTTCCACCAGTCCGGCTCCCCGTCCCAGCTGCATTAAAAACCACTCGAGTCTGTCATTTAACTGATGGGCTGTGATAAGATTGCTGTAGCCTTTTTCTTTGATAATCTGTTCAAAAAAGTGATAGCGATAGGTACGTGCATGATGCTCGAAGTTTGAAGTTGGCAGGTGGACACTATCATGATAACATATTTTATCATGTTTGAAAGCCAACTCTTTTGCATAGCGTAACTCTTCTTTGGATGCTTCTCTGAGTCCATAATCTACTATAGCGATATCAAAGGGGATATCTTCTGCTAGCAGTAAAAAGAAAAGTGCACTTGAATCAACCCCAGCAGAAAAAGCCAATAGGTTTTTTTCTGCTTTCAGGACTTTTTTGGCAGGGGGACTAAGCAGCAGCGATGACGGTTGCAATGAGGTTTTCTCCGGCCAGCTCAGTGATTTTGGCTTTGTAGCATTTTCCCATCTCCAGCTCTGTGCCACTTTCATTTTCATTGATGAGGATTTCACCGTCGATATCTTCCGCCCAGGCGAGTTTTCTGGCCCCTATAAAAAAGGCATGTTCACTGCTCTCTCCAAGAGCGATGATTTCGATTTCTTTGCCAATCTCTTTTTCCAGGCTCAGTATCGTTTTACGCTCTACGATTGCATTTAACGTTTCGATGCGTTTGTTGATGGTTTCTTTGTCCACTTTTTCTGCTGTCATTGTTTCTGCTTTGGTGCCTTCTTCATCCGAATAGGCAAAGATATTGATGCGATCAAAATCAAATGTCTCCAAAAAATGGCATAAAGCATCAAACTCTTCATCACTTTCACCAGGATGTCCGGCGATGATGGAAGTACGCACAAAACTCTCAGGTGTATGACGCATAAAGTTTAATTGTGCTTTGACTCTCTCTTCTCCAGCACCCCGTTTCATGATACGCAGCATGTTGTCTGTGATATGCTGAATGGGCATATCAAAATAGTTGTGAAATGTAGTGGATGAGAGTATTTTACCCAGTACTTCCAGGGAGAGGGTGGATGGGTAGAGATAGAGTATGCGCGCACTTTTAACCCCTTCGATCTCGTCAATAGCATCGATGAGATATGCCAGCCCATCAGTGATATCAAAATCTCTCAGATAAGAGCTTGAGTCTTGAGAGATAAAAGAAAAATCATAAAAACCTTTGGCAACCAATGCCTTGACTTCTGTCACGACAGCAGCCAATTCTCTGGATTGGAGTTTACCTTTAAACTGCGGTATGGCACAAAAAGAACATTTTTGATTGCACCCTTCTGAGAGTTTGATATAGGCATGGTGGGTAGATCCGGTGATGATACGTTCTTCATTGCCTATGAGATAGGATTTTGGGGTAAAACGTGATTTTTTTTCATCTATGAGTTCATCAATTTTGTCATAATCACCTACACCGGTAAAAATATCCACCTCTTTGAGCTCAGACTGCAGCTGCTGCTGATAACGCTCACTCAAACAGCCGCTCATGACCAGCAAAGAGTCCTCTTTTCGGCTTTCATGCAAGTTAAGAACCGTTTGAATACTCTCCTCTTTTGCTGCGTCGATAAAGCCACAGGTATTGACGATGATCACATCAGCTTTTTCACTTTCATCTGTGATCTCATACTCCTGCAGTCGTCCCAGCATCACTTCACTGTCTATCAGATTTTTGGTGCAACCCAGAGAAACCAGGTGCAATTTTTTATTTTGTTTCATTTTTATACCCACATATTGTCTATTAGTCTAGTCGTGCCGACACGGGCAGCAACAAGGATGATTGTATCTTTAGTTTCCACTTTTTCAAGAAGATTGAACGCTCTATCGACTATTTCGACGTACTCTAACTTAGTAGGGCTTAAAACTTCCTCCATCATTGTTTTTATCTTCACAGCGTCTCTTTCACCCTCTATGATCAGTTTGGTAGCTTTTTTCAACGATTTTGACAGCAGCAGGGCATCTTTTCGCTGCGTTGTGCTGAGATAAACGTTGCGGCTGCTGAGTGCGAGTCCGTCAGGTTCGCGCACGATTTCACAGGGAACTATCATGATAGGCAGAAAAAGGTGTTTCACCATATTTTCTATCATAAAAAGCTGCTGGGCATCTTTTTTGCCAAAATAGGCGCGCTTTGGCGTGGTGATAGAAAAAAGTTTGAGTACCACTTGCAGTACCCCGTCAAAATGTCCGGGGCGTGAGGCACCCTCAAGGATAAAACCTTTGACTTTAGGGGCCATGATAGCGAGTTCATCATTTTCATACATCATCAAGGGTGTGGGAAGGAAGAGGGCATCTACACCCGCCAGCTCACAGATCTTTAAATCAGCCTCTATTTTTCTGGGATAGGCATCTAAATCTTCACCTTCCAAAAACTGGGTTGGATTGACAAAGATAGAAACGATGGTGTGGTCATTTTCTGCAACAGAACGTTTGATAAGTGCGATGTGCCCTTCATGCAAGGCTCCCATGGTGGGGACAAAACCGACACTACCAGACAATGTCGCTCTAAAGTGCTGCATCTCTTTTGGTGTTTTACATATTTTCATAGTTTGAAGTCTCTTTATTGTATTATTCTTTAGTTGTGGGGCTTCCTGCTTGGTGTACGACTCCGAGGACAAATCCTCCCTGCGGTCTGAGCCTCTGCGTCACACACCAAGCAGGAAGCCCCGAATTATTATAGCGAATACTAGGAGAAACTTTGGATAGTTATGAATACAATGAACTTTTAGGCAAACTCAAAACAAAAATTGACAATATCAAAGAGATTATCAACCCGGAGAAAACAAAACAGCGTCTGGATGCAATCGAAGTGATCGAACAGGAACCAGACTTTTGGTCAGATGCAAAAAAAGCGGCCAAACTGCAACAGGAAAAAAACCGCCTGCTTTCCATCATGAAAAAATATCATCAGGCAAAAGAGTCGGTAGAAGACAGTATTGAGATATTTGAGATGGCAAAAGAAGAGGGTGACAGTGAGAGTGAAGCAGAACTCTTTTCTGAGAGTGAAGCATTGGAAGCGGCGGTTGAAAAGGTGGAAGTAGAGATGATGCTCTCAGACGAAAATGATTCTAAAAATGCGATTGTCTCCATCCATCCTGGGGCTGGAGGCACGGAGAGTCAGGATTGGGCGCATATGCTTTACAGGATGTATCTGCGCTGGGCAGAACGACAGGGGTATAAAGTAGAAGAGTTGGATTATCAGGCGGGGGAAGAAGCCGGTATCAAAGATGTCTCGTTTGTGATCAAAGGTGAAAATGCCTATGGATATATGAAAGCAGAAAACGGCATTCACAGGTTGGTGCGTATCTCTCCTTTTGACTCCAATGCCAGACGCCATACTTCCTTTAGCTCAGTCATGGTCTCTCCCGAAGTGGATGATGATATCGATATAGAGATAGAAGACAAAGATATCCGCATCGATACTTACAGAGCAAGCGGGGCAGGCGGGCAGCATGTCAATAAAACAGATTCAGCCATACGCATCACCCATATCGAAACCGGTGTTGTGGTACAGTGTCAAAATGACCGAAGTCAGCACAAGAACAAAGCCAATGCCCTAAAAATGTTAAAATCAAGACTGTATGAATTGGAGCTTGAAAAACAAAAAGCAGAAGAAGCAGGTGTTGAAAAAGCAGAAATCGGCTGGGGACATCAGATAAGGTCATATGTTCTTGCCCCTTATCAACAGGTAAAAGATACGAGAAGTAACAAGGCATATTCTCAGGTAGA
>JANTGR010000063.1 GCA_024762875.1 Sulfurospirillum sp. | reverse complement strand
CAAAAAACAAAGCAAAAATGCTAAAGATAAGGCAAACAAAGAAAAAAAACAACAACCAAAACAGCCAGCACAAAAAGAAGCTGCCAAAAAACAAAAGAAGGCAGAGAAAAAACAGGCTGCCAAAATGATACAAGATCAAAAAAAACAGCCACCTATCTCAAATATGGAAGAGAGAAAGTGGCAAAAGATGTTAAATCAAAGAGGTGTCAACACCCTGATGTTGCCACTAAACCAAAAAGGAGAAAAAAACCATGAAACAAACCCTTGGTAAGATACTATTATTTTTATCACTGACACTTTACCTCTATGCAGATGGTGTCAGTGTTACTGTCAATCCTCCTGCTGTTTATGCGGGAGAAAATGTCAGTTTTACAATCAGTGCGGATGGAGACAAGATACTCTTTCCCGATATATCCGAGATTGATGGATCTACTATAGAAGGAACTTCTTCTTCACAGTCAACCAGTATCATCAATGGGGATGTGAGCAGACAAGTGGCTAAAACATATACTTTTACACCACAAAAATCTATAACCATTCCTTCTTATAAAGTTGTCATAGATGGAAAAACCTACCATACTAAAGCACAAAAAGTCTCTGTTTTAAAACCCCAAGCCAGTAAAAAAGGTTCAGAGTTTCTGATAGAAACAGCTGTTGACAAAAAAGAAGCCCGCGTTGGTGAAGCAATCAATCTTACTGTCACATTCAAACAAAGACTGGATGCAAAAGCCAACAAACTGGAACTGGGAGAACCAAAACTTGAAGACTTTTGGATCAAAAAGGTCGATAATATCGAGAAAAAAACAGAAGGTCAGTATATCGCGCAAAAACTCCACTATATCCTCTTTCCCCAAAAATCGGGTGATTATACACTTCCTGCTATCCAGGCATCTATCGGTAAAGTAGTACAAACTAGAGGCAGAGCAGGCGGCATGTTCAATGACCCATTTTTTAATGATCCTTTTTTCAGCTCTATGACCAGGCAGCTAAAATGGAAAAAAATATTCTCAAACCAAATCAAACTACATATCAAACCATTACCGGACAATCTTGAACTTTATGGGGATTTTAAGATCTCAGCAAATGTTGACAAGCAGACAGTCAAAGCCAATAAACCAGTCAATTTAACCATAACGATCAATGCACAGGGAAATGTTGATGACATCAAAAAATTTAACCTCGATATCGATAATGCCATCGTTTATGCTGATGAACCACAGATCAAATCCATCATGAATCAAGAGTCCTACGGCGGTACATTTACCCAAAAAATTGCCATTGTTTCAGATAAGGACTATACGATTCCTCCACTCACATTGCACTTTTTTGATAAAAAAACCAATAAACCAAAAACCATCCAAACAGATCCTATCGCCATCAAAGTGACCGGCGGCACACAAATGGCAGCATCACAACCGCCAAAAGTAGAAGAACTAAACCATCATGATAAACCTACAGCCAAAGTAGTACAAACATCCCCTCAAAAAGTCATCGTAGAAAAAGAAGAGTCTTCTTTAAAGTACCTCTTTTTACTCATGGGTATATTGCTGGGTGCTGTTGGGGCTTATACCTTGCAGACTTTCCAAGCAAAAAGATCCAAAACCGAACCTGACATCATCAAAAACATCAAAAAAGCGAAAACAGACAAAGCACTTTTTGAAACACTGCTGCCCTATGCCAAAGAGGGTGAGTTGATCTCGCAGACTTTACAACAACTGGAAGAAAACCTCTATAAAAAAACTATGCACAAAATCGATAAAAATGCTCTCTACGACTTCTTTGAGGAAAATGCAGAACATTATTACCGCACCAACAAATAATCCTTTTAAATCCAATTCTCTTTAAATGGGAGAGTTGGATTTAAAACAATGTGATATTTTCAATCAATTCTATCTCGTCTGTAACAATCACCGCATCAAAACAAAAATCACTCTCACTATGTTTCTTTTGTCTATAAATCTCTGCAGTTTTGAGGATCTTTGAGAGTTTTTTCGGGGTAATTTGATAAATCGGATCGTATGCTCCGCTTTTGACTTCTACAAAGTGGAGTACGGCATCTTTTTTGGCGATGATATCAATTTCACCAAAACGGCTGTAATAGTTTCTCTCGATGATCTCAAAACCTCTCTCCTGCAAAAAAGAGGCCGCTTTATCTTCACCGATATTGCCTTTTGCCCTACTCAACACGCACCTTGACAGATTTAAAACGTGCTGTTTTGGTCAGCTCATCTGCTTCATCTCCAAAGACAAAGTTGATATGACTTTTGGCGTGGTGGAAGGAGACAAACAAGGTACCTTTTTTGATATTTTTTGTGACCTTAAACTTTAAAGGATTGCTTTTTCCATATCGTGAACGCAAGGTAATTGTCTCTTTATCTGCAAAAAAATCAGCATCTTCACTGCTGACTAGTACCACATCTTCCCGATGACGTTTGAGCAGCTTTTCACTCTCTTTGGTCTGTGCCGCATTGTTGTAATGCTCGATAACACGACCGGAAGTTAGATAAAAGTCTGTCCTTTTATCCTGTAAGAGCTCATTCACCATACCGCGAAGTACCCATTTTTTATACCGAAAATGTGCTAAGCCGTCTTTGGTTCTGAATGACTCCAGATGCAAGATAGGTGTCTCATCTTCAAAGACCGGCCACTGCAGCCCCTGAATACGGTTTTTTTCCAATTTTTCATAACTGGCACCCGAGAAACGCTTGGGTACTTTCACCTGCACTTCTGACCATATCTCACTGCTATCATGATAGTCTAATTTATCAGATTCCAGGGCTTTTGAGATACCCTGTATCACTTCCCAGTCATCAGGCAGATCATTGGAAATCAACGGCTGTGAAAGATGCATACGTCTTTCTGCATTGACATAAACACCACTTTTCTCATAAGCACTCTTCACACCAAATACAATATCAGCATATTTGGTGATTTCATTTTCAAACAGTTCGTTTACCACAATAAAATCCAATGCATTCAGTGCTTTTTGGATCTTTGTCTGATTGGTATGGATATGGGCAATGTCTTCACCCATATTAAAAAGCGCTTTGATTTCACCACGGAGCATAGCATCCAGCATATCTGGTGTTTTTAGACCCTCTATCAATGGCTGCTCATAGTCAGGATCATAATATGGCAAACATCCCATATCACAGGTGCCTTGGACATTATTCTGTCCTCTTAACGGCATCAAGCCGGCACCTTCTTTGCCGATATTGCCTGTCATCACTGCCAAATTACAAATCGAAGCAGCTGCATAAGAGCCATCCAAATGTTCAGTGATACCCAGTCCCCATAAAATAAGTGATTTTTTACTCGCATACTCTCTGGCTATCTGTGGTATCATCTGCGCCAGATATTCATAACCCGGCACTTGTGTAAAAAAATTCGGATTGGCATAGGGATCACTCAGTATCTCTTCTTTATAGCTTTCAAAACCGCTGCTTCGCTCTTCAATAAAACTGTAATTGTACAGCTCTTCAGTGATAATCGTATAAGCGAGCATATTTAAAAACAGCAGATTAGCCTCATGGGGGATTACACAATTATAGGCGGCTTTTTTAGACAATGTAATGTCACGGACATCTACAACTGCAAGAGATGCGCCATTTTTGACCTGGCTAATTACTTTATTGGCTACGATGGGATGTGCTTCAGTGGTATTGGAACCAATGACAATCATAAATTCAGTTTTTTTGATATCTGAAAAAGGGTTGGTTGCAGCACCTTCCCCGATAATAGAACGCATTCCCTTGAGTGTAGGAGCATGACAGACTCTTGCACAGTTGTCTATATGCGGAGAGTTGATTACTTTGCGCGTAAACTTTTGCAGCAGATATGAGCTTTCACAATTTCCTCTGGCTCCGCCAATAGCTGCAAAAGAAAAATTGCTGTGCATAGAGGTAATTTGCCGCAGTTTCCATGCTGTTAACTGATAGGCTGTTTCCAGGGAAGGATAGATGTAGCCGTCTTTGTCATGATAAGCCAAGAGTGCCGATTTGAGAGCCTTAGGCAAAAAAAGTTCATTTTTATCTATAAAGCTTTTTTTGATTCTTGCTTTTTTAAGCCGATTTGGAGACTGTGCAAAATCAAATCCATACTTTCCTTTGATGCACAGCTGCCCCTCACTGACGGTTCCCTCTTTTTTCGCAGTGATCGATTTGATCTCATTTTCTTGCACTGTTGCAGTGATATCACAGCCTACACCACAATACGCGCAAACTGAATCCAGCTGCATAATTACCCCTCTATTCGTATCATTGTAACATTTGTTTTAATTATATCTAAATCTTCAATGGTTTTGATAGCATTTTGAATATTTTTTTCGAGACAATTATGTGTAGCACATAATAGTGTAGCGACAGAGTTCTGGGCTGCCGGACGTTGTAAAAAGGTATCGATTGAGATATCATAATCACCTAAAATCATCGCTATTTTCGCCAATACACCTGGCTTGTCATCTACTTGCATTCGTAGATAATATTCAGAATTGATACTTTCTTTGGAAGCTAACTTCAGATTTTCACTGTTAAATGGTTTTTTAAATCCCAACATCGGCGAACTCTGTCCTGCCCGTACAATCTCTATGATATCTGAGATAACCGCACTCGCTGTTGCATCTCCTCCTGCCCCCGGTCCATAATAGAGTGTTTCACCTACTTTATCCCCGATCACACTGACGCCATTCATCACCCCATCAATTTTTGCGATCATCTTCTCTGTCTTAATCAATACAGGATGCACCCGTAAAGAGATATCAGTATCTATTTTCTTGGCAATAGCCAAAAGTTTGATAGCATAGCCAAACTCTTTGGCAAAACTGATATCATCCTGGTTGATATTTTCAATACCTTCGATGAGAATATCTTCTGGCTTCGCATCAATTCCATAGGCGATAGATGCCAGGATAAGCAGCTTATGTGCAGCATCAAAACCGCCTACATCAAAGGTAGGATCAGCCTCTGCATAGCCTAAATCCTGCGCTTCCTGCAGGATCTCAGCATAATCTACACCCTCGTTCATCATCTTGGTCAACATATAGTTACATGTACCATTCATGATACCTTTGATGTCAGTAATTTGGTTGGCTGAAAGCCCCACTTTCAGCGCATTGATGATAGGTATCCCACCGGCAACACTGGCTTCATAACCGATAGGAATATCCCCTGCAATCTCCTGTAAATCATATCGATGATACGCCAGTAGTGCTTTATTGGCAGTCACCACGGCTTTTTTATTGGCAAGTGCCGTTTTCACAACACTATAGGGTTTTTCAACACCACCCATTAATTCAACCACAATATCTATCTCTGGATCATCCAGCACATCATTGACATCACTGCTTAAAGGTATATTCACATCTCTTTTTTTAGAGAGGTTGCTGACAACACCTTTAACAACCTTGATCTCTTTTCCTGCCCGTGCTGTAATCAGATCACAATTTTCTTCTAAAATATTGGCAACACTGGCTCCAACTGTACCGACACCGATAATTCCTACTTTTATCATGATTGCTCTTTTCCTGCAGCTTCCAACTCTTGTAGATACTTTTTGATACCTCTTGCAGCCTGGCGGATTCTCTTTTCATTTTCAATCAAAGCAATTCTGACATACTGATCACCCTGTTCTCCAAAACCAATTCCCGGACTCACGGCAACTTTCGCTTTAGTCAAAAGCTGTTTTGAAAACTCCATACTGCCTAGATGTGCAGCAACATCTGGAAGCTTAGCCCAGATAAACATACTCGATTGTGGTTTATCAATCTGCCATCCGGCATTTGCAAAACTTTCGCAAACCACATCTCTTCTTTTTTGATATTTATCTATGATTTCATCTAAACAATCCTGCGGGCCGTTTAGTGCCACAGTTGCTGCCACCTGAATAGGTGTAAACATCCCGTAATCAAACCATGATTTGATCTTTTGAAGAGCCCCGATGAGCTTTGGATTTCCGACAACAAACCCAACTCTCCATCCAGCCATATTGTATGACTTTGAAAGTGTGTAACTCTCTACTGCAACATCTTTTGCACCTGGTGAAGAGAGGATAGAAGGTGTTTTGTATCCTTCAAATGTGATATCTGCATAAGCGATATCAGAAATGATATAAAAACGCTCTTTTTTCGCTACTTCAACCAGTCTGTCATAAAAAGGCTGTTCAACTGTCACCGTTGTAGGATTGTGCGGAAAGTTTACAACCAGATATTTTGGCTTTGGCATAGACTCTTTGATCGCTTTATCCAAATCAGCAAAAAACTTCTCTTCATCCAACTCATACTTTTCATCCCAGGAAAAAGGCATCTTGACAACATTCCCGCCGGCAATGATAAAGGCATGCGTATGAATAGGGTAAGCAGGATCTGGCACGATGGCAACATCACCTGGATTGGTGATTGCCTGCACAAGATGTACATATCCTTCTTTACTTCCCATCGTTGCTACTGCTTCACTTTCCGGATCCAGATCAACATCATATTTTCGTTTATACCAATCCGTAATCGCCAAACGTAGCTTATAGATACCTTTGCTTGCCGAATAGCCGTAGTTTTTGGATTTTTGTGCTGTTTCTACCAATTTGTCGACGATGTGCCCAGGTGTATCACCATCAGGATTTCCCATAGAAAAATCGATAATATCTTCACCCGCACGTCTAGCTTTTAACTTGATTTCATTAATCTCTGCAAAGACATAATTTGGCAGTCTGTCTATGGTATTAAATTGTATTTCATCAAACATTCATTCACCTATTTTTTTTGTGAGATGTAGATTTTCAGCCCTTTTTTGACATTTTCCAGGGTGTAAAAATCACTAATTTTCATATATTTTGCATCTCTTGGGATTTTTAAAGAAACATTATAGCTTGTTCTCTCTTTTGTGTAGTTGTCTAAAATCCGTAAATCACTATCATAAAAAACGATATAAGGACGCCATAGATTGCGTCGACTGCTGCTGATCACTACGCTTCTGGCACCATAAACATCGATCCAGTAAGGCTGCAGTGGTTTTTTGAGTGTCGTTTTTTGATTGGCAGGCAGTTTTTTTGCTTCTATATATGCGCGTCGTATATCGATATTGTATCTCCAGTTTTCTTTATTATAGCGTTTGATATCCGTTATATATGCACCTCTTTTTTGAAGCTGCCCAGCCAGTAAAAGCGGATCGATCACTGCGGCAGACTGGATACTCACTTTCCACAAAAATCCACTCTCATCACGTACTGCTTTTGTTGTCAGTGTATGATTATAGCCCATTGCATTGAGTGTATCCTTGACTGTTTTGATAAAAAAGAGCGGCTTTTTCAGCGTCGTTGCAAAACTGAGTTCTATTGTCTTAGTGCCGGGAAGTGACAGATCCAGTAAATTATTCTCTTTCAACGTTGCCAGAACTTTGAGCATATTGACCCGTGAACCTGTTAAAAAATCTGCTCTATTTTTAAAAAGCACATTGATAAGGCCTTTTTTGGAGGAATAATTTCCTTTTCCTAAAATATTTTTAACTTTTTTGTCGATAGCATCAGCAAAAACAAGATTGACTGAGAGTAGCAGCAGAAGTAAAAATTTTACCACTTGGTTGTCCCTCTTAACTTCACATACTCTTTTTTAGAAATTTCCCTAAGATCCCCGTCTTTATATAAAAATCGTACCATTTTCTTGGACTTGAAGCCCTGTTCCAGGCGTTTGTTAAAAATCTTGAAATTTCTGTGTCCCACTAAAATAATCTGATCTTTACTCTCATCCAGCATCAAAGTTTTACGAATCAAAAAATCTTTCTTTTTCATCGTATCCAAAAAGATAACACCTACCCATGCTTTTTTAACCGGTACGATGTAAAGTCCTCTTTTATTTTTATTTTTTGCCATTTCAGGCTTTGGTTTTACGATATTTTTCAACTCTTTTTTTGTCTGGGGCAGAGAGATATTTTCTTCAACAGCCGGTGCTAATGCTGCTGTTATATTCTCTTCTGTGACAGCAAGAGAGCTGTTGCTTTCATTTGTATCGTTAGTATCATTGAGGATGTCACTTTGGTTTTGATCAGTTTCATGAAACATCTCTTTGACTACTTTATTCAAATCAATTTCATCACTCTGATTTGTCTCTTTTTCATAGTTTTCATCAATCGCCAGCAGACTCTCTTCTGCCTGATTGGTCACAACATCATTTTTCACCACATTTAAATCAACAGGCACGATGCTCGTATCATCACTGCTTCTTGAAGACAATGCATACAAAGCAAATACAACTGCCGCTGCCAAAATGAGATAAATCAGCATCTTTTTGATCTTTTCCAGCTCAAACGGCTCTTTTTCTACAGTAGGTATCTCATTTTTAGATGATTTTTTTATACTGTTGTCAAACTGTCGATATTCCTCTTTCAATGCCTCTAAATCAACACCAAATTCACGCTCCAGGATTTGGATAAAACCCAACGCTTTTGTTTTATTGATCTTGCTAAACTCTTTGTCAAACAGTGCTGTCAGATTGGCTTCGGTGATAAAAGTTTTATTGGATACTTCTTTCAGCCCGATCTCTTTGAGCTGACTTACACCATCTTGTGGTTTATTTTCACTTTGCTGTTCATTTTCACTGTTTTGATTACTGTTATTTTCGTTCATTTATACTCTCATCCTGTCACACAATATCGCTGCTGCTGCACTCACATTGAGTGAATCAAATTCTCTATCCATGACTATTTTTATTTTTTTATTGCAGGCTTTTACTATGCGGTTTGGAATGCCTTCCCCTTCTGATCCCATCAATAAAGCTTTTTTCTCACCAAAAGAGACATTTCGTACATCTTCACCCTCCATGTCCGCTGCATATGTGACAAAAGAGAGCTGTTTTAATTCATTTACCAAAGTCAGCGTATCTGAAAAAAGTGCTACCGGCATATCCAAAAGCGCTCCGCTGCTGGTGCGTACAACCGCTTCAAGATTGATGGACTTGATACCTGATATCACCACACCCTGCACTCCCAACGCATAAGCACTTCGGATAATAGCGCCGATATTTCCGACATCGGTCAGCCCTACCAAAACCAGTAAAAAATTCTCTTTTTTCAGATATGCCATCTCAGTCAATGCAATATCATGAATCTTCAAAAGAAAACCCTGGTGATTTCCGCCGCGTGCCAGACCCTGCGCTTTTTTTGCATCAAGCTTGATAACCTTTTTATTCAGTCTGGCTATTTGTGAAAAAAGTTTCTTATCCACTTCTTTTGCCAAATAGAGCTCTTTGATCATCTCAGGGTGTTTTTGCGCTATATAAAAAAATATCTGTTTACCATATACTATCATCGTGAAATGATACTAAAAAAAAGTTAACCTAAGGTTAGTAATAAAAAGTAATTGCGTGTTTACACAAACACACGTGTAAACGACTCTACAGCCGTTTTACGGCGCAGCCTTAGTGAATAAGTATATTTGTGTAAAACACGCAATTACAACAACGTGTTATAACACTCTTTTGGGGATTTGCCAGTGATTTTAGCGATCAGTTTTGAAGCTTGTTTTTTAGGAATATCAAGTTGCAGGACATCATCAACAGTAATGACACCAAACTCTTTTTTTAAAGCATTTAATACAACGACCCATTCACCTTTAATATTTTGATCTTTTAAAGCCGCTTGCACTTCCAGGCTGCTGCCTTTAAAAGTCCTCTCATACATCTTGGTCGCTTCTTTTATCAGAAATATTTCTCGCTTGGGAGCCACAAGAGCCAATGCATCTATCAACTTCATTAGACGATGGGGAGATTCATAGAGGATGGTAACATATCCGGAATTGAGTGCTTGTGTGAGTGCATTGGTTCTTTCACTGCCTTTATGCGGCAAAAATCCAAAAAAAAGAAATTGATTTTCACAAAATCCGCTGGCAGCATAAGCCAACAATGCAGCATTGGCTCCGGGAAGGACTTCATATTTGATATCATGATAGTGACAAAAGTTCACCAAAACACAACCAGGATCACTGACAGCAGGCATACCGGCATCACTGACATACACGACATCCTGTTCAAAAAGATCTATGGAAAGTTTTTCTAAAACAGACTTTTCATTGTGGGAGTGCATAGAGATATACTCTTTGTCTGCAAATTCTATGTCGTTTCGTTCTTTTAAAAGGGAAATAAGGCGTTTTGTGACACGTGTATCTTCACAAAATATAAGGGTAGATTGGGCGAGGAGTTTTAAACTCCTCAGTGAGATATCTTCAAGATTTCCAATCGGTGTTGGAATAAAATGTAACATTTTTACACTTTTTGAGCAAAAGCCCAAAAAGCTACGCTAACGCTAAGTTCACTTCGGCAGTGAGCCCACGCGACTAGTCGCTTTTTTATAAGCACTATTTTAAATTATATTTAGCTTTAAATTTTTCAACTCTACCGGCAGCATCCACGATTTTTTCACTTCCTGTAAAGAATGGATGACATTCGTTGCAGATATCTATCTTCATTGTTTCTGCATTTGATCTGGTTTCAAATTCATTACCACAAGCACAGGTAACTTTACAATCCATATAATTTGGGTGTATATCTTTTTTCATTGGTTTTTTCCTTAATATCCTTGCATCTAATAACAAGTGATGGGTTTATTGGTGCGCAATTATACAAAAAAAAGTTGATGTTAAGCTTAAAAAAATGATAAATCAAAAAGTAGCTATAAAAAAGGATGGTTCATCTGTCCGTAGGTGCTCCACCGAAGAAATAAGATAAAAAAACAGCAGACTTAAAAAAGTCTACTGCCATATAGGGGAGGGGAACCATAAGTATAACAGAAAAAAACTATTAAATCAATAGTTTTGACGCAAAAGTTAACGCTGCTGTCTCACTTTTTAGTATAAA
>JANTGR010000062.1 GCA_024762875.1 Sulfurospirillum sp. | reverse complement strand
CTATTGAAAGTTCTTTTGATTTTGTGTTCATCCCTTTTCCTTCAAAATTCATATTTTACTGGAATTTTGACTTTTACACAAAATCTGGGGCGTTATCCACTAAAAACCTGAGTGGCGACTTTTAACTTTTTAGTATCAAAAGAAGTCTAATTAAAGGAAGGTGTGTACTCCAAATGAGCATCTTTATTGAGCAAAAAGATATCTTATCATGATGATAAAATATCATCAGAACTTTTTAACTTTCTTTGGCATCCCACAACTTTTTTAAAAATTGTGCAAAAGTAGCGAATAGCTGTTTCATTTATGCAAACTTTCCTTGAAAAATATCAGGGGAAACAAAAATTTAGATATAATTTATATAAATTCGATTTAAAGGATAAAGTAGATGCCTACTATTTCGATGTTTTATGGGATAATTGTAAGGATGTATTGTGCTCCAAGAGAACATAATCCACCACATATCCATGTTTATTACCAAGATGACAAAGCGATAATTGATATCAACAAAGGTGAGCTTACTGAAGGTGACTTTCCCAAAAATAAATTGAAAGTAGTGCTTGCTTGGGTTGAGTTAAGGCGAGAAGACTTACTTGCAGATTGGAAACTGGCACAAAATGGTGAATTGCCATTTAAAATTGAACCTATAAAATAGGAGGTTAAAAATGTACTTATCAGTCACAAATGTAAAAGCACTTGATTATTATCAGTTATTATTAAAATTTGAAAATAAAGAAGAAAAGATATTTGATGTCACTCCTTACCTGGAGATAGGGAAATTTCAAGAGCTAAAAGATAAACAACTATTTAAAACGGTAAGAGTTTCATTTGATAGTATTGAATGGGATAATGGGCTTGATTTAGACCCTGAACTTTTATATGAAAAAAGCAAGGCTGTTGTAGCTTCGTAACTTTCTTTGGCATCCCACAACTTTTTTTAAAAAGTAGCAGAAAGCTTTAAAATCCTTTCGCACAAATATCCTCCAACTCCCCATAAAGCTCCTCGTCGATACGACGGTACACTCCTTCTATCATGATAAAGTGCCTGCCATCATGATAGCCCTCTATCCCCTCTTTGGCTAGGTGGGATTTTTGGATCTTGAGCGTACTGGTTGTTTGATGGTTCTTCTCTTGGATACGTAGAAAGTACGGCAGGGCATAGGGAGCCAGATGGGCTTTGAGATACGTTGCAAATGCTGCATCGAGAGGCTTTTTCAGGAGCAGTGATGCCATCCCTATCTTGCCATCGATGTGTGGCATCTTGATACCATATACTACTGCTTCCTCGCAGTATCCACTCTCTAACAGTACCTTCTCTACATCCACAGAAGCGACATTTTCTCCCTTATAACGGTAGCTGTCCCCTGCCCGATCGACAAAGGTAAAAAACCCTTCTGCATCACGCTTTAGCAAGTCCCCGGAACGCCACCAAAGATACCCATCTCTCTCCAGCACTTTGGGCGCGTCCAGTGCAGGGTCAAGGTAACCGCGATAGCGGTTATTTGGCACGCGAAAGATCGCCTCGCCTACTTCACCGATCCCCACTTCCTCTCCTGCTTCATCTATCATGATAACCTCTCTGGCATCAGGATGCGTAGGAGGTATATAGCCGCAGTATCCCGCACGGTCATACCAGTTTGTCAGTGCGCTTGCAGGCATCTCCGTCGCACCAAAGTGCTCGACGACATGCTTGATGCCAAAACGCTGTGTTACTGCTTGCCAAAGCGATTTTGTGAGTCCATTTCCAAAGATCGTATGTAGTGTGTGCGTTGACTTGTCAGGGTAGCGATTGAGCAGGTAGCGCCACAGCTCCCCTATATAGACCATATGCGTGACATCATAGGCATCGACATCTTCAAAAAAGTGCGTCACCGAAAATTTTTTACGCAGCAGTGCACACGCCCCAGCACTCACCACCGCAGAAAATGCCACCGCCAGGCCATTGCCATGATAGAGTGGCAGCGTGATATAACAGCAGCTTTTCTCATCCATAAAAGTACGCAGACTCCACGCCACCCCAGCCCCTATCATACGCCGATGTGAAAACAGAGCAGGTTTACTAGGCCCCGAAGTCCCAGAGGTAAAGATCACAAATGCCGGATCATCTAGTGTCGTTACGAGGTCATGGATACCCTGCGGGGCTTGGGTAGGATGTTGCATCGCGTGGGAGATATCATGATAGCGCACTCCTTCTATCTTCTCTCCAAAGGTATGCTCTACCCTGCTCTCTCGTGCCAATGAAGCGATGCGATCCAGCGGCTCTCGGATATTAAAAAGCACGGCTAGTCGTCCTGTTTTATTGATACCTATAAGTGTCGCCAAAAAAGCAAAAGAATTATCATGATAGAGCCCGATACGCTCCTCTTTGATATGCGCACGAATGTAGTTTGCCATATTTTCAGAAGCTTCATCAAGTGTTTGATAGGTGAAGGATTTTTTGCTTTCTACTTCTGTGATGACGATATTGTCCGCATATATTTTGGCTTTTTCTCGCCAGATTTGTGTCCAATTTGATGTCAGATTATTTTCAATTTTTGACCAGATGGCTTCTTCTTTTTCAGCAAGCCAGTTATATTTTTCAGCCAACGTAAGATGCGTTTTATGCATTGATTGTCCCCACTCTTGTCAGCTATGCGGATATGAGTGGAAACTCTATCATGACAAAGTCTGATTTGACAAAGAGTGATACATCTGCCTCTTTGGCAAGTTGATAAAACAACTCTGCATCTTTTACCTGTGTATCATAACTGTGAAATTTGATAGAACAGATAGGATATTTTTTACCATTGAATACAATCGTCTCTCCTATTTTCAAAAAAACTTTGATAAAAAGTTCTTTGCTGTCATGATACATCGTGAAAAGTTTGTTTAAAAGCAATAAAAATTTTTCTACATTGAGCTTGACATCCGGTATAGAAGGATCATAAATTTCATTGAGTATCACTTGAGAATGTGACAGAGTAGAATTTCTTGACAACTTCAACAGTGTAAATATATTGATTTCTGTCATAGCAGACTTATACTCCAGCTTATGACTGTCAGTCACTTCTTTGTAGAGTTTTATCCCCAGGCTGGACTCATCAAGATATCCTACCAAAATAGCATAAAAACTGTTTCGTTCATAGTGCAGCGTTACAAAGCTGCGTTGAAATCCAAAACTAAGCGGGGCGCTCGAAACTGCCAGATCATAAATCTCTCTGCTGGAGACAAAAGAGAGCAGATATTCTGCTTCTTTATTGTACTTTAGCAATTTCCCCTCATCATTAAACAGCATAAACGGATTTAAATCATTTTCAATCAGTGTTTCATAAAACAGTTCCATTATTTCTCCTCCAACCCATACTGATACATCTTTTTTCTCAAAGTATTTCTGTTGAGATTTAATTTTGCTGCCATTTGTAACTGACTTTTATACTGCTTTCTCATTGCTTTAAGTAAGGGTTTTTCAAAAATTTCCAATAACACTTTATAGTCGGTTTTCTTTTCTACTACTTTGTCAAAAAACTGCTCAAGCAAAAGTTGCATCTCGTTTTCATCAATAGAGTTAAATAAAACAGCACGGTAAATTGACTCTTTCAGGGAGTTGCTGTTTTTACTTAAATCCACATTGATCAAAAGATCTTTTAAATCTTCTTCGATACTAAAAAGTTTTTTTGCTTTGATAATATAATCTTCTATAAGCAAGTTTGTATCCTCCGGGCGTTTGGCCAATGGCGGAAGTTCTACTTTGACTAAAAACTTTTCTTGAAATATCTCTTGATCTTCTGTTGCAGTTGCAATGATCCTACAGTCACATTCTTCCAATTTTTGGATCAACTGCACACTGTTGCTGGCTTTATTTAAGTCATAGACCACTATAACTTTGGTTTCTGAAAAGTCCACTTTTTTTTCACGAAACAATCTTTCAAGTTCCAGCGCTTCAAAGCTGTCCGCATCTGGGAAAACCATCGCTACCAATCTCTTTTTACCTACTCCAGAAGCACCCAATACCACTATATTGACAGGCAGAGAAGCAGAAATACTCATCATATTGAGTGCATTTTTAGAAGAAGGTGACGCTGTGATAAATTTTTCCATTAGATATCCTTGGTATTTAAAAACTATTTTATCAAAATATGATTAAAAAATAGGCAATTTTATGCTCATGAACACTTGCTTTAAGTTTACTTTTTTTCATGCAGCAAATCTACAACTTCTGCCAGTTCCTCTTCTATTTTTGGATCGATATGTACATCATCGGATGTTAAATTACCCGCTGTTGGATCATTGTACACTTCGGGATCAAATTTCTTTTCACTTTTGGCAACGATGACAGATACTGTCGCATCACCTGAAACATTGACCGCCGTTCTGATCATATCCAGCAATCTATCCACACCCAGGATGAGTCCTATCCCTTCCACAGGAAGCCCCACTTGTGTAAATACCATAGAGAGCATGATAAGCCCCACACCTGGAACACCCGCCGTACCGATAGAGGCCAACACACTCATCATGATAACAGTCAGATAACCGGTAATGCCCAGATCTACACCATAGGCATTGGCGATAAATACCGTCGCGACACCCTGCATGATAGCGGTACCATCCATATTTATCGTAGCACCAAAGGGCACCGTAAATGAAGCAACAGAGTTATCCACACCCAGTCTTTCTGTCACGGTTCTTAGGGTGACGGGGATGGTAGCATTTGAGCTAGATGTTGAAAATGCAAAGACTTGCGTATCTTTCATCTTTTTCAAAAAAGTCTTTGGACTCATGCCAGAGAAGAGTTTTAAAATCGCCATCAAAGTGACAAACAAATGTATCATCAATGCTGCTACAAGCACGATAACATAGCCCGCTAAATCAGCCAAGAGTCCAAGACCGAGATTTGCAAGCGCTTTTGCAATCAACGCAAATACCGCGTAAGGTGCGACTGCCATGATGATATTGACCATATTCATCATGATTTCATTGCCTATCTCTATGAGCTTGACAACCGGCTCAGCCTTTTTACCGACCATGAGGATAGAGATACCAAGCAAGATAGAGAAAAAGATCAGTTGCAACATCTTGCCAAGTGCCATGGCATTGACTACATTGCCAGGGATAATGTCTATCAAAACAGCACTCAGCGGGGGTGCTTCTTTACCAGTAAAAGCAGCAGTGCTTGTTAGATGTGCACCCTCACCAATCCCAATAACAGCCGCAATAGTGATAGCCACAGCAATCGCAATCGCTGTGGTTAACATATAAAGTACGAATGATTTTGCACCAACTTTTCCTAAGACATTGATATCTCCAATCCCCAAAACACCTGAAATAAGAGAGAAAAAGACCAATGGAACAACCAACATTTTTAAAGCTGTTACAAACATCTTCCCGATGATGAGAAAAAGCCCGTTGACGATATTGTCACCGACAAATGTACCCTCAGCATTTAAGCCTGCAAAATTGATCGCCAACCCTGCCAATATACCCAATGCCATACCAATCAATACTTTGGTGGTAAGTGTCATCTTCTTTTTTGTAACCATACGCACTCCTTCATATGCTGAAATAGTATCATATTATTACCGTATCAACAAATAATGGGCACCTCTAATAATGAGTAGTATGACAGTGTAACAACTGATATCTGCTATAATACTATTATGATAGAACAAGAGTCCATAGAAACCCTCAAAAACAGACTTGACATTGTTGATGTAGTCGGCCGTTACCTGGAGCTGAAAAAATCAGGTGCCAATTTCAAGGCAAACTGCCCTTTTCATGATGAGAACTCTCCCTCTTTTGTCATCTCACCCTCTAAGCAGATTTATCACTGTTTTGGCTGTGGTGCAGGTGGAGACAGTATCAAGTTTGTGATGGAGTATGAAAATCTCAACTACCCTGAAGCCATTGAAAAACTGGCAAGTGAATACAATGTCCAGCTGCGCCATACCAAAGGTGACAGAGACAACTATCATGATAAGAAGATTTTAGACAACTACAATCTGTTTTTTAGAAAACAGCTTACTCTCTTTGGACCGGCAAAAGAGTATTTTCTTTCCCGTGGTGTGTATGAATCTTCTATCGAGAAGTTTGAACTGGGTTACGCCCCACACTCACAAGAGAGCCTTCAGTATCTCAATCAAAGTGGCGTCAGTATGAAAGAGGGACTGGAGCTTGGTATTATCGCCAAAAGTGATGATGGCAGAGTCTATGCCAGATTTTCAAAACGTATTACTTTTCCTGTTTTTACCGCTGGAGGCAAGTTGGTAGGTTTTGGCGGGCGCATCATAGACCAGCGTGAAAATGTCGGAAAATACATCAACTCTCCCACTACCAAAATATTTGACAAATCTACCCTGCTTTATGGCTATCACAAAGCCAAAACGACTATCATGAAAAAAGGTGAAATCATCATAGTCGAAGGCAATCTGGATGTCATCATGCTGCATCAGGCTGGATTTACCAATGCTGTTGCTACACTGGGAACGGCACTCACCCAAAAACATATCCCGCTTTTAAAACGCGGTGATCCCAAAATCATCTTGGCCTATGATGGAGATAGCGCCGGTATAACAGCGGCTTTTAAAGCAGCATCGATGCTTTCACACCTGGGGATGCATGGAGGTGTTGTGATCTTTGCCAAAGGAATAGACCCTGCTGATATGGTCAAAGAAGGAAAAAGCGAAGAACTCAAAAAACTATTTGCAAAACCAAAAGGATTTATTGAATTTTGTCTGGAACATATCATTTCACAGTTTGATACACACAATCCTATCCACAAAGAACAGGCTCTCAAAGAAGCAGTCACTTACCTCAACACACTTTCACCCATGCTTCAAGATGAGTATAAAGGCTATCTCTCAGCCATATTAAGCGTCCAGGAGAGACACATCCATCTACATCAAGCTCCACAGCAGACGATGCAAACAACACAAAACCCTACCAGAAGGCATGAAGATATCGCCGAACTCAGTATCATCAAAACCCTTCTCTCAAATCCACGCATGATAGACCGTATCTTAAATGTCATCTCTAGTGATATTTTTCAAAACCACAAACAAGAACTGGATTTGGTTATCGGAAATGAAATAGAACACCCTTTGCTGGCAGGAATCAATATCAGAGATGATATAAAAGAGTATGAAGACGAGGAGTTTACACGACAGATTATCTTCTTGCTTCGTCGCTACTACAATAATGAGCTAAGAAAGATAAACTCCATCACAACACTATCATTAAATGAAAAGAGTTTTATCATTCGTAAAATCAGAGAAGTTTTAAATCGCCTTCAAAGGGGGGAATTGGTGCCTTATGAGAATTTTTTATAAAACTATAAACTTAAGAAGCAAACCCCGTCTGAAAACTCTCTTTTGCCACGACAATTGACTTCTGTTTCTCTTTTCTTTTTGTATCCTTCTCAACAAATATCTTCTTTCTGGTTACCGGATCCATCTCTGTATAGTACATCACAGCAGAGTAGGTACTGGGTGTAGGTGTGAAGACCTGGGCTTGTTCCGGATTCATCTGCAGCTCATCTCTGGTGAAACGTTTCAACTCATGCATATCTTTCTCTTCACAGCCAGGATGCGCAGCGATGAGATAATAGGTGAGATACTGCTTTTTACCTTCTTCTTTGTTGAGCTTATCATAGAGCTTTTTGAAGTCTACCAGCGTTTGTTTTCCCGGTTTTCCCATCAAGTCCAATACATGTTGCTGGGTATGTTCGGGCGCTACTTTTAACTGTCCTGATATATGGTATTTGACTATCTCTTTTAAGTAATTATAACCTTGATTTTTATCTTCATTGATAAGATCATAGCGTATTCCTGAAGCAATAAACGCTTTTTTGACACCCGGTACCTGGCGCACTTGTTTGAGTAAGTTGATATTACGTGAGTGGTCAACTTTCATCGTCTTACACAAGTGTCTGGAATCCACACATCGCTGATGATCACAGGTGCCTAGTTTGAGTTTTTTTCCACATTCATAGCCGTACATATTTGCTGTTGGCCCGCCAACATCTGAGATATAGCCTTTGAAGTCTTTATAGGTAGTAAACTCTTTTGCCTCTTGCACAATAGACTTTTCACTTCGTGTTCTGATAGTCCTTCCCTGATGTACACCAATAGCACAAAAGTTACACTCTCCCCAGCATCCCTGGTGTGTCATGATAGAAAACTTTATCGTCTCCAAACATTTTACTTTACCCTCTTTTTGGTGATAAGGATGCAGCTCTCTTGTGAAAGGAAGTGCGGATAAAGCATCCATCTCATCTTCATTCAGGTAGTCACAAGGGGGATTTTGGATGAGATAGCGGTTGTCAACTTCTTCACAAAGTCCATTGGCAGATATTGGGTCATTATTGTCATAAAAGGCATCAAACATATCGATATATTTTTCTTTCTCTTTTAAGCAGTCTGCATGAGAGGGGAGTTGTATGTATTCATATTTTGGTTCTTTTGAGATGTAACAGACACCGCGGATATCTGTTGGCTTTCTGCCTTCTTTTATCGCTAAAGTCAGCTCAGTCAAAGCAATTTCTCCCATCCCATAAATCATATAATCCGCTTTTGCATCAAAAAGGATAGGTTTTCGCAGTTTATTTGACCAGTAGTCATAGTGTGTGATTCGGCGAAGAGAGGCTTCTATCCCACCAAGTACCAAAGGAACCGTATTTTTAAAGTGTTGTCTTATGAGATTACAGTACACCAGTGTAGCACGGTCTGGGCGTTTGTTATTTTTCCCGCCGGGTGTGTAGTCATCGCTATTTCTAAACTTTTTGGTAGCTGTATAGTTTGACACCATGGAGTCCACCGATCCTCCACTCACACCCCAGTAAAGTTTTGGTTCACCAAGACGCGTGATATCTTTATCTGACTTGATATCAGGCTGCCCAATCATTCCGACACGATACCCTTCACGTTCCAAAATACGACCAACCATGGCGACCCCGATAAAAGGAGAGTCTATATAGGCATCCCCACTGACGATGATAACATCAAGTTGATCCCACCCACGCGCATGCATCTCTTCACGGGTTGTGACTAAAAAATCTTTTTCAGTAAATCCATTATCATACTTGTTTGCACGTCTGCTCATCACTATCCCCCCCTATTTCTGTGATTTTAGCAGAATTTTGTATAATACGCCTAAAATAAATAATCCTTCTCGCCTAGGGCGGAGCTTCAGTGAGAAGAATTGCGCTAGCGCTTTACATTTGCGCAAGGAGAAATGAAATGGTAAAAGCATTAGCACTTTTTTCAGGTGGCTTGGACAGCATGATCGCTATCAAACTGATGACTGAGCAGGGTATCGATGTCACTGCACTGCATATCGATATAGGCTTTGGCGGTACAACGGATAAAACAAAACTACTCAGAACACGGGCAGCAATGGTCGGAGCAGACCTGGAGGTAGTCAACACACGGGAACAATTTATCCAAGAGATACTTTTCAACCCAAAATACGGCTATGGAAAACACTTCAACCCCTGCATCGACTGCCATGCCAATATGTTTCGCATTGCACTTTCTCTTTTAAAAAAACATAACGCCTCATTTATCATCACTGGTGAAGTGATCGGACAGCGCCCAATGAGCCAGAGATCCGAAGCAATCAAAAATGTCACTACTTTAGCAAATCAGACAGAAGACGGTTTGATTTTACGCCCGATGAGTGCCAAACTGATGAGCCCGACTACACCGGAGATAAAAGGCTGGGTAGATAGAGAAAAACTTCTGGGCATCGAAGGAAGAAGCCGGGAAGTACAGCTGCGTCTGGCAGAGGAATATGGCTTTGAAGAGTATGAGAGTCCAGGCGGAGGATGCCTGCTTACTGAAGCGGCCATGGCAACAAAGATACGTGATGTTGTTGCACATGGTACATTTACTGTGAATGATATCGATATACTCAAATATGGTCGTCACTTACGTCTGCCTGATGGTGCAAAACTGATTATCGGGCGAAACAAAGAAGACAATATCATGATAGAAAAGCTACATCATCCAGACTATATCCTTGCCAAAACAACAGATATCGCCGGCCCCTCTTCCCTCATCAGTAAACAGTCCACTGCAGCAGACAAGCTGCTAGCAGCCAGACTGATCCTTACCTATACCAAAACCCCGCACGAAAGCGAGGGAGGTATCATGATAGGAGAAGAGAAGCTGCAGGTGAAACCGTTTGAAGATAAAAGTACGCCCCAACAGTACTTTATATTGAAGTAACACCATGAATATTGCTTTAGTTGTGCTGAGCGCAACACTTATCATGACAGTGATCATTTTAACAACTGTCTATATCGGACTGAAAATCGGTGAAAAAGAAGCAAAGAAAAAAAATAAACCTTCTGAGTAAATCAGTAGAATATAATTTTTTTTTGCTATACTTTCCTCTCAATTATATTGGGGGCTTAGCTCAGCTGGGAGAGCGCTTCGCTGGCAGCGAAGAGGTCAGCGGTTCGATCCCGCTAGTCTCCACCAATGGAAAGTGATGAAAAAAACAGCACGTGACCTTTATGGAACCTGGATACTATTTTTTCATTATGTCAAATGGCCTATTTTCTTTGGTCTTCCGCTTTTATATCTCGAAATGGATTATGATCACAACCTTGTGATGGATATACTCTGGGTCTATAGCGCCTATCTTGTTATCATTGAACTCTACCATAGATTTATAAGTAAAAAACATTGTAATGATAAGTGTAAATAATATTTTTATTTAAGTTTTCTTAGTTATACTCTGCCAGAATTAATTGAGGGATTACAATGAAGATAAAATTATTTATGCTATTTACACTAAGTCACGAACTATTTGCATTTGATATGATGGGGATGATGAATATTTCCAATGCTAAAAAAATGATGCTGATGCCTTTGCATCCTGAAAAGAAAATCAAACAAGGGCTGAGACTAACACGTGAAATGAGTCATCTGATGCGTTACAGCATCACTGAAATGACCCAAAATACTTCCAGAACTATCCATAAAGAA
>JANTGR010000061.1 GCA_024762875.1 Sulfurospirillum sp. | reverse complement strand
TTAAATAGAGACGCCATAACAAAATTAGCAACAACAAGAGCATAAGGGTAAAGGAGTTTTAAATGATACGATCGTTATATACAGCAGCCACGGGAATGATTGCCCAGCAGACACAGATAGATGTGACTTCAAATAATATCGCCAATGTCAATACAATAGGTTATAAAAAACAGCGGGCGGAATTTGCAGATCTTTTTTATCAGGTGAGTGAATATGCCGGTATTAGTTCCAGTGATACAACAGTCTCTCCTACCGGTATAGAGGTTGGTCTGGGTGCACGTCCTACTGCAGTGACAAAGCAATTTTCGCAGGGAAATTTTAAAGAAACAGGCAACAATCTTGATATGGCGATTACGGGTAACGGTTTTTTTCAATTGCAACTGCCTGACGGCACGATCGGTTATAGCCGAAATGGTGCTTTTAAAGTAGATGGACAAGGACAGATTGTTAACAGTGACGGATATAAATTGATTCCGGAAATAACGGTACCAGAAAATGCAACAGCAGTCTCAGTAGGGACAGATGGAATCGTCTCTGTTTTACAGGCGGGAGAGACTGAACCCAATCAGATAGGACAGATAGAATTGGCAAACTTTATTAATCCAGCAGGGTTGCACTCTTTGGGTGATAACAACTATGTCAATACCGTTGCTTCCGGAGATGCGATACTGGGTACAGCTGGACTTGAAGGTCTAGGACAGATCAAGCAGGGATTTGTGGAGATGAGTAATGTCCAACTGGTTGAAGAGATGACTGATCTAATTACGGGTCAAAGGGCATATGAAGCCAACTCAAAAGCCATTACCACTTCTGATGAAATGTTACAGACAGTCAACGGACTGAAACGATAAAAGGATAAAACAATGAGTACATTTTTAATACTTATCATGATAGCTGTTACAGCGGTAGTGCTGTTTGATTTGATCTATTTTTTACCATCATTTAAAAAACTGGAAGAGAGTGAAAAAAAGATCAAATAATCAAGTGTTCTGAATAAACACACTTTGAACGACTTTATAGCCGTTTTATGGCGCAGTCTTAGTGAATGGGTGGGTTTATTTAGAACACGAAACTTTATAATTTATTTGGGTATAATGGCGTTTATACAGTACTGTTCTTAACCATCTTCTCTATAAGGAATCAGATGAAAAAAAGTGCGATTAAACCACCTAACAAATACAAACGAAAAGACAAATTACCCTGGGAACATCCCAAATCTGCTATAGAAGATCCGCAGGCACGAGAACGTATCAAATCAATCATGCAAAGTACCAGTTATAAAATGGCGATTGAAGATGAAGATTTTATGCGCGATGAAGCGACGCTGCCTGTGCGGCTGGAACTTGATTATATGAAAGCCGAGCTGACACTGCAAAAATTTGGTATCGAAAGAACAGTGGTTGCTTTTGGCAGTACGCGGATAGTTGAACAAAAAACTGCACTGCAAAAATTAAAAGAAGCCCAGATGGCTTATGAAAAAGATACTGATTCATCTGCGTTGCTCAATAAGCTTAAAGTGGCAGAGCGTATTTTAGAAAAGAGCTGTTATTATGATATGGCAAGAGAATTTGGTTCATTGGTGGCAAAAGCAGGTAAAGGTGCAGAAGATAATCGGGTCACATTGATGACAGGCGGAGGGCCTGGGATCATGGAAGCTGCCAACAGGGGTGCATTTGATGTTGGTGCCAAAAGCATCGGACTCAATATTACACTGCCGCATGAACAGTTTCCCAACCCGTATGTATCTCCTGAACTCTGTTTTCAGTTTTACTATTTTGCGATCAGAAAGATGCATTTTATGAAACGCGCCTGCGGATTTGTAGTCTTTCCAGGGGGATATGGTACGATGGATGAACTTTTTGAAGCACTGACATTGATTCAAACAAGAAAAATTGTGCCTATTCCCATTATCTTTGTCGGTGAAGCGTATTGGTCAAAGTTGATTGATTTTGAAATGTTGGAACTTGAAGGGGTGATTGACTGTGAAGACCGGGAACTCTTTTTATTTGCCAAAGACGCAAAAGAAGCGTGGGAGAGTCTGCAAATATGGCATAAGGCGAATAAAACTCCTTTATTTAGCTAGTTTAGCTTATCATGATAGCTTCTTTCAAGCCGCTTTTACCCAACTTTGGAAAATTTTGGATAAAATACGCCAAATTCTAAAAGAACGGGGAATATACAATGAGTCAAACAAGCGCAAAAGTTTGGAAATTTGGTGATAATATTGATACAGATTTGATTATTGCTGCAAGGTACTTGAATACTTCAGATCCAGATGCACTGGCAGCACATGCCATGGAAGATGCTGATCCTGATTTTGTTAACAAACTGACAGTTGGTGATGTGATTGTTGCAGGTGAGAATTTTGGATGCGGCAGTTCACGTGAACATGCTCCTATCGCACTCAAAGCAGCGGGGGTATCTGCCATCATCGCTAAAAGTTTTGCACGGATTTTTTATCGCAATGCTTTCAATATGGGACTGCCTATCTTTACATTGCCCCAAGCAGATGAGATCGCGGAAGGTGATACTATCATGATAGCGATGGAAAGTGGTACGATTGAAAATAAAACAACGGGAAAAACCTATGCCTTTACGCCGATCCCTCCTTTTATGCAAGAGTTGATCGAAGCGGGCGGTTTGATAAATTATGCCAAAGCAGAAATGGCCAAGGAGCAATAGATGAGTAGATATAATATCGCAGTGATTAAAGGTGACGGAATCGGACCGGAAATTGTTGATGAAGCGATCAAGGTTTTAGATGCAGTAGCGGTGAATAGTGATTTTGAACTCACTTATGATGAATATCTGATGGGTGGTTGTGCTTATGATGTCACGGGAGATCCTTTGCCGGATGAGACGATAGAAGGCTGTAAAAAAGCGGATGCCGTACTTTTTGGGGCAATAGGCGGAGAAGAGTGGGACAGCCTGCCACGGGATAAAAGACCTGAAAGCGGTTTGCTCAGGCTACGTGCAGCGCTGGGTTTGTTTGCCAACTACCGCCCGGTCAAAGTCTATGATGAATTGATTGAGGCCAGTACCTTAAAACCCGAGATCCTTAAAGGAGTTGATTTGCTGGTGATGCGTGAATTGACAGGGGGTATCTACTTTGGACAGCCTAGAGAAAAAGGTGATGATAAAGCCTATAATACGATGGTTTACAGCAAGGATGAAATTGTAAGGATTGCCAAAGAAGGTTTTGAAGCTGCAATGAAAAGAGGCAAAAAAGTCTGTTCCGTTGACAAAGCCAATGTTTTGGAAGTGAGCCAATTGTGGCGTGATACAGTAGAAGAAGTAGCTAAAGATTACCCGGAAGTGACACTTTCGCATATGTATGTGGATAATGCTGCCATGCAGCTGGTGCGTGATCCAAAACAATTTGACGTGATTTTGACTGGAAATATTTTTGGTGATATATTAAGTGATGAAGCGAGTATGATTTCTGGTTCTATCGGATTGCTGCCTTCGGCTTCCATCGGTGGAAAAGTAGGCTTGTATGAACCTATTCACGGCTCAGCCCCTGATATAGCAGGACAGGGTATCGCCAATCCTATTGCAACGATTTCCAGTGCATCGATGATGCTGCGTTTTGCATTGGGTGAAAGTGAGGCTGCAGATAAGATAGATGCGGCTATAGAGCAAGTACTGAAAGAGGGCTACCGGACAAAGGATATCTCTGATTTTGGAGCAAAAGAAGTCTGTTCTACAACTGAGATTGGTTCTATTATCGCGGAAATTGTCTGTAAGAACGCATGAAGACCCTAACCCTCGCTGCTATCCATGAATCCCAGGGATATGCATCAGAAGCTGTAAAGATTTACAAAGAGATATTGGCAGAGGATCCTGGCAATGAAAAGGCACGATTGGGATTGGAGCGTTTGACACAAAAGCAGGCTTCTGTGACAAAGACGCAGAGCAGAAAAGTCTTTGCAGGGGTGAATCAAAAGAAAAAATACTTTTTTGTACGTATGCAAAAAAAAGAACATTTTGTACAATTTGAAAGGTGGCTGGCAGCATCATGGAATTAAAAGAGTTGATATTTTCTACCCTGGAAGAGTTGGATGAAAAAATTGCTGCTGACGGTATGAAAGCTGAAGCGCTGCTCAAAGAACAGGAAGAGCGTGTTGAACAGGAGATTTTGGACCGTATAGAAGCAGAGAGTCAAGAAGTCAAAGAGTCACAGACTATGCAATCAAATGAGAGTGATGAGGTGGCCTTTTTAGAGCACAGCAAAGAGAGATTATTGGTACTTTTTGAAGGTTTACAGGCAGAAGAGACAAAGAATATCGAAGCAAAACTTGATATTACGCTCAATTTTTTAGAGTATTATCTGGCTTTAATAGAAGAGAGATTGGAAGAGAAAAGCAAATGAGTCATTATATATTAAAAGTAGATTGTTCGGATAAAGCGGGATTGATCTATCATTTGGCAGAAGTGATCTATCACCATGGCATGAACATCGAAAAAAACAGTGAATTTGTGGATAAGGAATTTGATCGTTTTTTCTTTCGTGCTATCATCTCAGGCGATGTAGATTTGGAAAAGCTGCGATTGGATTTAACCAGTATGCTGCCCGAAGATGCTACTATCGTTTTACGTGCAAGAAGGAAGAAGAATATACTCTTGATGGCGACCAAAGAGTCACACTGTCTGGGAGATATCCTGATCCGTTATCATAGCGGGGAACTGGATGCCAACATTCAGGCTGTGATTTCCAATCATGACAGTTTACGGGAGTTAACACAAAAATTTGATATTCCCTATTTTCATGTTTCAGCAGAAAATCTTGAGCGTGAAGATCATGAGGATAAAGTGAAAGCACTCATCAATGAGTTTAACCCTGATTTTATAGTCTTGGCCAAATATATGCGGATCCTTTCTCCCGCATTTGTTGAACCGTATTTGGGAAAAATTATCAATATCCATCACTCCTTTTTACCGGCTTTTATCGGGGCAAATCCGTATAAACAGGCCTTTAACCGAGGTGTTAAAATTATCGGGGCAACCGCACACTATGTGAATAATGATTTGGATGAAGGTCCTATAATCGCGCAGGATGTGGTAGCTGTCAATCATGAATACAGTTGGAAAGATATGCAAAAGGCAGGGAGAAATGTTGAAAAAATTGTACTCTCAAAAGCACTGGATTTAGCACTGGATGATAAAATATTTGTTTATAAAAACAAAACAGTCATTTTTTAAGTGTAGAATTTTTACTGGACTGTTTTGGCAGTGTTAATGCGCTGCTGTTTGTGGGGCGGGTGTTGAAGGATTAGATGCTTGACCTGCTTTTTTAAGCCCTTCAAATCCTCCGTTGACTGCCAGTGCAATCACGATGATAACCAAAGCTGCTATGATAAATTTAACGCCATTTTTCATACCTTTATCCTTTTTTGTAAAATTTGACCGATTATATCTCTATTAGGCTAAAAAATACTTTTTAGCCACTTTTTGTTATACTTTTCCTATATTAATTATAGGAGTCAAGATGGCATCATATTCAATGAGTGAATTAAAAAAAGGTTTGAAAATAGAATTGGATGGGAAACCATATAAAATTACAGAGTATCAACATGTTAAACCGGGCAAAGGGGCAGCATTTGTCAGATGTAAGATCAAATCTTATCTCAATGGTAAAGTGGTAGAAAAGACCTTTCATGCCGGTGACAAGTGTGAGCAGCCAAACTTGGAGCAAAAAACGATGCAGTTTTTGTATGATGATGGCGATATGCTGCAATTTATGGATACCGTGACTTATGATCAGATTGGTTTAACCCATGATGCTGTTGGTGATACCCAAAAATGGCTGGTTGATGGAATGAATGTAGAGATCCTTTTCCATAATGGCAATGCAATCGATGTCGAAGCACCTGCGACAGCCGAGTATGAAATCGCAGAAACAGGCCCCAACTTTAAAGGAGATTCTCAGGGTGGTAAAAAACCGGCGACACTTAACAGTGGTGCTGTGATACAAATACCTTACCATGTGCTTGAAGGTGATGTGGTCAAAGTGGATACTGCAAAAGGTGAATATCTTGAAAAAGTAAAATAAAGGAGAAGTGATGGCAAGTGTATTGGTTCCTTTGGCAAAAGGATTTGAAGAAATAGAAGCGGTTTCACTTATAGATATCATGCGCCGTGGTGGTATCGAAGTAGTGACGGCATCTTTGGATGAGCGTGAAGTAACTGGTGCCAACGGCATCACGATCATAGCCAATAACAAACTGAAAAATGTATCAGCTGAGGACTTTGATATGATGGTCCTTCCGGGCGGTCACAATGGTGCTGTGACACTCAAAGAAGATCCTCTGACACAAAGTTTGTTAAAAGAGTTTGACAGTAAAGGCAAACGGGTAGGTGCTATCTGTGCTGCGCCTATTGCATTGGCTGAGGCAGGTTTGATTAAAAACAAATATACCTGTTATCCTTCTTATGAAGAAGATATCGGCGTAGAAAAGTTCACTGATAAAGAGAAAGTGGTGATTGATGGAAATGTGTTGACTTCCAGAGGTCCGGGTACGGCGATCTGTTTTGGACTGGCTATTATCAGAGAGTTGGTCGGGGAAACAACCTATCAAAGTGTCAAAGCAGGAGTCTTGGCCGATTTTTGCTAAGAACAGACCTTCTGCGGAAGGCCTGTTCATCTTCATTCATATATATTTCACAATTGATTCATTTTTTTATTTTATACTTTTTCCATCATAGTAGAAAGGATAATTTATGAAAAAAACAGGCGTGAGTATCGTATTGGTATTACTTTTTCAGCTGAGTGTTTCAGCAGATACTTTTACCCGGGTAGAACAGTTTCATACCGATAAAAACAGACATATGGGTATCCATAAAAAACATCGACCACATCGTTTAAAATACAGACCACATAGAGTTAAACCGCATGATTATATTTCACATTATAGTCTGGGACACCGAGGTGCTTACTTTGGAGGAAACAGATATCGTTTGAGACATCACGGACTGGATTATGTTTACAGCAGCGGCGCTTTTTACCGCCCCTTTGGCAGTGGATATCGTCTGGTCAAGGCACCGATAGGAGCAATTGTCTATACCTTGCCTGTCAATTGCACCAGTGTAGTCTATCATGATAGAAATTATTACCGCTATCGTGATACTTTTTTTGTATGGGAAGGTAGAGAGAGGGGGTATCGTATCGTTGATGCACCCAGAAGATACGCTTATGAACACTACCGTGTTGGTGAAATTTTGGAGACGCTGCCATATGGCGCATCGGCAGTCATCATCGATCATGTCAGGTATTATGAATATCACAATCAGTATTTTCTTCCTCAAAAACGTGCTGGTGTGAAGTTATATGTGAGGGTGGAGCTTTAACACTCTTTATCTGTCAAGACTTTTATCTCATTGCAGGAAAATCCAGCTTTTTTTCTTGCAGTGATATTGACATACGGTTTTTTCTTTTTGGCACCAGGTAGAATTTTTTCCACAATATCAAAATAATCTTTAGGATCAATATGCGCTTTTTGGCAAGCCCATTTAAACCAGAAATCACCCTTTTTGACATGGCTGACTTCTTCTTTTAAAATTGTTTCCAAGACTCTTACCGCTTCTTGTGCAAAATTATCATGATGCTGTGAGAGTTTTGCAATCATCTGTGGATTGGCATCCAGTCCTGAAGCTTCAAGATGTCTGGGTACGACTGCCATGCGTGTCACCAAATCCAGACTTTTCTGGGATACATCAAATAAAAAGCTGTGTACATCAAAAGAACCATAGTGATAACCATTTTTTTCCAGCAGTGCCTGGCAGAGTTGAAAATGGCGTATCTCATCATCTGCTACTTCCAGCCAGTCAGCATAAAACTGTGGGGGCATATTTCTAAAACGATAAGCATGATCAAGGGCGAGATCGATAGCAGAGTATTCGATATGGGCAATCGCGTGGATAAGATAAGCTTTGCCTTTTGTGGTAGAGAGTGCTGTTCTTTTGGACATTGTTTTGGCATCACAGATAAGACAGAAGGAAGCAAAAGAAGGGGTAGTAAAGACCTTGGGATCACTATCATGATAGAAGAAAACGCTTTTACTTTTATAGCGTGCATAAAAGGATTGAAAACGTGCTGTTTTATCAGCCGGAGTCTGGGATTCTAAAATAGCTTCAAGTTCACTGAAAAATTCCATGAAGCTATTTTAGCAGAGTGTGCTGAATAAATGCACTTGTTCACTAAGGCTGCGCCGTAAAACGGCTGTAGAGTCGTTTACAAGTGGGTTTATTCAGCACACTCAACTTATTATTCCACAGTTACAGATTTTGCGAGGTTTCTTGGCATATCGACATCATTGCCCAATCTGACCGAAATTTCAAGTGCCAGAATTTGTGTGATAACCATCATCTCAAAAAACTCACTCATTGGGTGATTGTCATGTTGTGTTTTGATAAAATCATCTGCCAAATCAAACGCTAATGGTGAAATAGCCAAGATGGTTGAATCTCTGGCTGAGAGTTCTTCTACATTGCTTTTGATCTTATCATAATGCACATTTTTAGGCATCAAAGCAATGGTAAAGAGTTCACTGTCTGCCAGTGCTATAGGACCGTGTTTCATCTCTCCTGCAGGGTATCCTTCTGCATGCAGGTAGGATATCTCTTTGAGTTTCAGTGCTCCTTCCAGTGCCAGAGGGAAGAACAGATCCCGTCCGATAAAGAAAAATCCATGCCCATGCAGATATCTTTTGGAAAGTCTTTTGATTTTTTCATGCAGTGCATCTTCTACCATAACAGTTGTCGGGATATGACGGATTGCATCGATCTCATCCTGGAGGGCTTTTTCACTGATCGTTTTTTTGTGTTGTGCGATATAGAGAGAAAGCATCCACATAACCATCACCTGTGTGGCAAAGGCTTTGGTAGAAGCAACCCCTTTTTCTATCCCGGCGCGTGTCAGGAGTGTATAGTCTGATAGACGCACAATGGAAGAGTTGTCAACATTACAGATTGCCAATGTTTTCAGGCCGGCTTTTTTTGCCATCTTAAGGGCTTCCAGGGTATCTGCTGTCTCTCCGCTTTGGCTGATGACAACAAAGAGTGTATCTTTGCTCATCAACGGCTCTTTATAACGGAACTCACTGGCTATTTCAACAGAAGATTTTATTTTTGCCTGACGTTCAAAGAGATAAGAACAGGCCAGCCCTGAGTTATAGCTGGTTCCGCAGGCACAGATTTTGATTTCAGAGATGCCATCAAAAAAGTTTGCATCCAATTCATCAAATTTTATCTGGTCATCCAGAACACGTCCCATAATCGTATCACCCAGGACTTCACTCTGTTCATAAATCTCTTTTTCCATAAAGAAACGGTGTCCATTTTTCTGGGCAGAGACTTTATCTCCGATAAGCGGCTTTTTATTTAATCCTTTTTTCTCTTTGTCATGATAGAGAAAAATACCGTCAGCTGAAGTATAACCATAATCTCCGTCAGCCAGATAAATCACCTCTGTAGCTTTGCCAATCAATGCTGCATCAGAAGAGCCAAAGTAGATATCTCCTTTGGCATCATTACCAACAATCATAGGTGAGCCGTTTTTGGCAAAATAGATTTTTTGGGGATCAGCTTTTGTGATCAAAAGAATGGCATAGGCTCCTTCGAGTGTTTCAACTGTTTTTTCAAATGCTGCCATAGGATCGTTGATCTCTTTGTAATTTTTTTCAAAAAGGTGCACAATCACTTCTGTATCGGTTTGGCTTAAAAAATGGACACCGCTTGCCTGCAGTTCTTTTTTGAGCTCCTGGTAATTTTCGATGATACCATTATGTACAACATAAGAAAATTCACCCAGATGCGGGTGGGCATTGAGTTCGGTTGGTTTACCGTGTGTTGCCCATCTGGTGTGACCGATGCCCAGCCCAAAATGATGTGTAGAAAAATCTTTTGTTTTCTCTTCCAGATTTTTTAGTTTTCCGATCGCTTTAAAAGATTGGATCTCATCTTCTTCCAAAATGGCGATACCCGCTGAATCATAGCCTCTGTATTCCAACTCTCTAAGTCCATCAACTAAAATATCTTTTATTGCATCTTTACCAATGTAACCAACAATTCCGCACATATATTTCCCTTAGTCTATTAATTTATTTATAATCGTATCTTTAAAAGCACAAAATTTTCCATTTTTTTCAATCAAAAAGAGGTTTCTTGCCCGATTTTTAATTGTTTGGATCTTTGCGCTCGCGATATCTATATCCATATCGTCAAAAACTGAAATTATATTAGCCAAAAGTCCTTTTTGGTCTTTGCAGTTGATAAACATTCTGGCATAGGTATTGGAATGATCACAATCTACATCTATCTCATTTTTGTGTATATCCATTGGCAGCAGTCTGGTCTTTTTTTGCATATCAAAGGCATCATTGATGATGATTTCCAGATACGGTATCTCTGTATCATCTACTGTTTCCAAAAATTCAATTTTGAAATATTTTAAACCTTTTTCAACAGCAAAGATATCCATTGTCGCGACATTGATATTGGAAAGTTTACCCAGTAAATATCCGAGGTTGAGAGGATCTTGTGTGAGTATCTCGATCGTGAGCATTTTGTAGTGATTGATCTTGAATTCATGAGATGCCTGCCTTGACTCCATCCACGCTGCCAGACGGCTGATAGCCAGTGGTGTGAACTTGAAAAAGAGCAGGTTGGAAGGAATGGCTAAAATCTTTTTTTGTGTTGATTTTTTGAGTGCTGTAAATTCTGGTTCTTTGCATAGTCTTTTCTCAAAACGGGTGCGTTTGCCTGCTTCTGAAATCATAGCATCATGACTGAATGCATCCATACTGATACAATAAAGCTCTTTGAGTAAGTTAGCGTTGAAATTTGAGTACATTCCCTCTGAAACTGATTCTATGTCAGCAAATGTCAAGACATAAAGCATTTTCAAAACTACAGGCTCTTTTATTTTGGCGATAAAAGTGTATATCACTTTTTCATTGTAGATATCTTCTCTGGCAGCAATATTGCTCATACGGGTATGATAACGTATCAGTGTATGGGCATAGGTAGCAAATTTTTCTGAAAAACCAATCTCCAATGCGTAATTTTTGATGATAATGGCTCCTAATTCACTATGGTCTTTTTTTCTCCCCTTGCCGCAGTCATGCAAGAAAGTAGCCAGTCGCAAAATTGCTTTTTCATTTTCATCGAGGGAGTGATAAACCTCTGATACTTTTTCATCAGTAATATTTTGCAGTGCCCGCATACAATGCATGCTGTGTAAATCAACAGGATATCGATGGTAACCATCAAATTGCGGTAAAAATTTGACTTTGGCAAGAGGCGGAAAAAATCTTGTTAGAAGTTGTGCCCGGTAAAGTGCTATAAGCAGTCTATAGGTATGATCATGATAAAAAAATGTTTTGGAAAGACTCATATGCTGTTGTGAACCTTTTGCTGAAAAAAC
>JANTGR010000060.1 GCA_024762875.1 Sulfurospirillum sp. | reverse complement strand
TATCTATAGAGACTCACACCGGTTAATGGCGTATTTGGGTTGGTTGCAAATCTCCCATCCAGTGTGGCTCTTAGTGTACCATTTGCAAGTACAGCTGAGGTTTCTCGCGTACTATCATGATGACAGGCTTGACAGTTAGGTTCATCAAACCATCCTTCTCTATTTCTATCACCTACATTGCTCATCGTGCCATGACAGGATTGACACTGCATTGTATTGTTGCCATTGCTATCTTTGGCATCACCCATAGCACCTCTTAGGCAGGCAGTCTTAGAGCCTGGATGACAGGCATAACAGGCTGAACGGTTGTTGCTGTTTCCGAGTGTCATATTTGTTTGAGGATCGTTTACCGTAGCGTGTCTGCTGTGGATAGCTTCGGTAAAGGCTGGTATATTGACATTGGCATTAAAGCCTATACCTACATTTGGAAGGGCATTTGACTTGTGGCATGCTGCACAAAGTATCGGTGTACCGGCACGTGCTGTGGCTTCAAGACCTGCATTGTTGTAATTATAACCTTTAGCTTGCAAGGCAGCTGTGTGATTGGAGACTGCATCTGGATTTTTTTGATCATGCAGGCGAAGGATGTTGTATTTGTAATCTTTTTCGCTGTTTGTGTCATTGACCCATCCTTTGGTTGGTTTGGCATCTGCTTGGGAGTTGCTGGCATGACAGCGTCTACAGTCCATCTCATCACTCACCGGCAGTACTGTTTGTGCTTGGGCAAGCACATTGCCTCCACTGTCCTTTGCGACTACTTTGACGAGCGGATAGTAGTTTTTGCTTCCATCATCGTTATAAGGTGTCAGTGGAATGGCTTCTGCTTCCCACCATTTTTGTGTGCTGTTAAATGTCATATTTGCAGGTGTGGTGCTTGCCATAGGATTTCCTGTCAGTCCTACATTTGGCTGTACATTTGCACCAAATAGTGAGCTTACATAGTCCCAAAAATTTGTTTTGGAAGCACTTTTGGTATTTATCTTGCCATCTGTACCATTGATAGATTCATAAGTGAGGGCGATACCTGATGTGACAAGATTGCCATTTTTGTCTTTGATTTGTGCATGGAGATTGTTATACGGGGGTAGGACAGAAAAGACAGAAAAGTCATTGCCATCCATACAGTGCATCCCTAAGTCATTCCATGCTGTGAGGGTATAGTTTGTTTTGCTGTTTGGGATAGATGTTGTGCTACCTGTATTATCGTTAGAGTCGTGTTCTGTTGAAACATTTTGGCTGTCAGTTTCGTCAGTTTTAATGTTGCTGGAACTTCCACATGCAACCATAAAAGGGATGAGACAGGCAATCAAAAATAATCTTTTAGTTTTCATGATTTCTCCTTTGGATATCTATTATATATGACATGATAACAGAATAAGTGCTAGTGGAGTGCTAGTTGGATTTGTGTTGCCTGTGGCAGGCTTTTTGGAAATTGGCTTTGGGAGGGGTTATGGAGAGTCTTTTTTAATAGGAGTATGGTTTATTGTATCTGATTTTTTATCCTTTATGTACTTTTTCAAATCGTCCAACGTCAAATACTCTTTTCCCATATTTTGGGAGCTTTGAGGTGTTTCTGTTTCTACTTTTAAGTCGTCTAGAGTTTGTACAGCGGAACTAGTAGGTAGAGATATATTTTCTCCAGATATATACCGGGTTTTTGTATCTTTTTCAGGTTGTATATCACTTAATGTTTTTGTATCAAGTGGGATTTGTTCTTTGGGCATAGTTTTCTGTGGTGTACTAAAAAAAAAGTATATGATAAATGAGAGCACTAAAATAGTGAGAGGAATTAATATTTTCATACAATTATTCTAACTAAAATAGTTTAAATTTAAATTTATTAAATAAATATCAATGAAGTAGCATCGTTTCCAAAGCGTGAGAAGCAGTCTGTTTCACCTCCAAAATCTACTGCTCTTGTACTTTTAGCGCTCTTTTGAGTACCATAAATCCAAACAGAGCGGATGAAATAGATCCTATCATGATACCCAGTCTCTCATCATAGAGTAGATTGACTGACGTTTTCTCAAAAGAGAGAGAAGCGATAAAAAGGCTCATAGTGAAGCCGACACCAGCCAATACAGAAGCGCCATATAGAATTTTCCAGTTGATTAGTGTGGGTAAATCTGCGATTTTTAGTTTTACAGCCAGGTAGCAAAATCCAAATACACCCAATTGCTTCCCCAGAAACAGTCCTAAAAATATACCTAAAGGTATAGGATGTATCAGATAATCCAAGGTGACATTTGTTAAAGGAATGCCTCCATTGACAAAGGCAAAGAGCGGCAGAATGATAAATGTCACAGACTGATCCAAATCCGCTTCGAGTTGTTTGAGTGGAGATCGCTCTACATCCCGAGAGGTTTTAAGCGGTATAAAAAGTGCCAATATAATGCCCGCCAGTGTAGCATGTACTCCGGACTTTAAGATCGCCACCCATAGGAAAATCCCGATGATAGCATAGGTGGTGATTTGAATGACTCCTTTTTTATTGAGAGTGTAAAGCAGTGCCATTAACGAAACAGCAACTCCCAAGGCCAGAAATGAGAGTTCATGTGAATAAAACAAAGCGATTATCATGACAGCCCCGATATCATCAAAGATAGCCAATGAAGTTAAAAATAGTTTCAAAGCGAGAGGTACACGTTTTCCAAGCAGCATCAAGATGCCCAGTGCAAAAGCGATGTCAGTTGCCGTAGGTATCGCCCATCCTGCCATAGCTGTCTTATCATGATGATTAAAAAATGTATAGATGAGTGCGGGGACAAGCATACCACCGACAGCACCAAACAGAGGCAAGACAACTTTTTTGGGACTAGAGAGTTCTCCCTCCAGAATTTCTCGTTTTAATTCCAAACCTACAGCGAGAAAGAAGATTGCCATCAACCCGTCATTGATCCAGAGTAAAAGTGGTTTGGCAATCTGGAAGGTACCTATATGTATTTCAATAGGAAGTTTGATCAACTCCTGATAATAGACATTGAGTGGAGAATTGGCAATGAGCATCGCAAAAAAAGCTGAAAATATCAATAATATTCCGCCAACAGACTCGCTTTCATAAAAACTTTTTAGTAATTTATCCTGTACCATGTCCCACCTTAGTCAAGAAATATATGCAATTGAGTGTTCTAAACATTCACACTTATTCACTAAGGCTGCGCCGTAAAACGACTGTAGAGTCGTTCACAAGTGTGAATGTTTAGAACTCTCTATTATACTATTATAAAATAATCTTACAGTAACAAACCCAGTATACTCAGTCGGGAACATCCCCTAAATATCCTGCAAGATAGCCACTGGCAAAAGACCACTGTAGATTGTAGCCGCCGCAGGGACCATCCAGATCCATCACTTCACCACAAAAATAGAGACCCTTGATGAGTCTGCTTTCCATAGTGACGGGATTGATCTCTTTTAGAGAGATACCGCCACGGGTTATCATCGCCATTTTAAATCCATCATGTCCAGTTACTGTCAGTGGTGTCCAGGCAAGGATTTTGATCAATTTGTCACGCGCTTGACCTGTGAGTTTGGCATAGGTACTTTCGGGATTGATGTCACATTGCAGGCATAACTGTTTGGAAAGTTCTTTGGGCAGCAGACTCATCACCTGCATCTGTATCGTATGATCGGGATATTGTTGTGCCTGCTTTTTTAGATGTATCCGTATCTCCTCTTCATTCATCCCTTTGGTGAGGTTGATCAGCAGCGGTACTTCGCTGTATTTGTCAAGCAAAGGTGTGACTTCTCGGGCAAAATCAAGTACGACAGGACCGCGGATACCCTCTTTGGTAAAGATCAGATCTCCCTGTGCTTTGAGCTTCTTTGCTTTGGGCAGGTCAACCCGTAAAGAAACCTTTGAAATGGTGTCGGCACGGCAATGTGCTCCCCATTTTTCTTTTGTGATGAGAGGCATCATTGCTGGAAAAAGAGCAGTGGTTTTGTGGCCTGCATGCTGGGCTAGATTGTACCCATCACCTTCTGCCCCCAGTGAAGGATAGCCCAGTCCTCCGGTTGCCACGATGACATTTTTTGCTTCATATCTCTTTTCTCCTACGCCTACAGCTGTGATATGCTGCCTATCATGATAGAGTTGATCCACTGGACTTTTTGTCTGTATCTGCACATCCAGCCTTCGCAGTTCCTCTTCCAGTGCAGTGAGAATAGTGTTGGCATTGTGTGTGACAGGAAATACCCTAAAACCGTCAGGTGAGTGACTTTCAACGCCTATTTGTGCAAAAAATTTCCGCAAAGCTCTGTGATCAAGGAGAGAGAGTGCTTCGGTCATAAATCTGCCATTTCTGCCAAATCGGGACATAAAGGTTTCATTATCCAGCGTATTGGTGAGATTGCAGCGACCGCCTCCCGTGGCTTTGAGCTTGCTGCCCAGTTTGGGTAACTTCTCCAAAAGCAGCACGCTATGACCATTTCTAGCTGCTACAATGGCACTGATCATACCAGCACCTCCAGAACCAATAACGATAAGATCGTAGTTATTTTTTGTATCCATTGGATAAATTTTACTATAATTTTCTTTTATAAATAAAAATAGACTACAATAGAGTGAAAATAAAATTTTATGGAGGTATGAGGATGAGACAGAGAATAGTGTTGGCATTGGTGTTGTTGTTGGTGATTTTTTCATTGATACGCTGTGGTAGTGAAAAAGAACATGATGAGAGTGGCAAACAGCATATCACAGATGAGATGCATCATGTAGAAGAATCAAGTGTCAGGGAAGAGACAGATGCAGTAGCAGATGTGCACAAACATCCAGTCCCAACAGCAAAAAAGGTTAACAGCAAAATACTTTTTTACAAAAGCGATGAAGAAATTGAGCATGAAAAAGAAGCTGCCAGAAAAGCAGAAAAACTAAAGGCTGAAGCAGAGCATAAAGCCAGTTTGCAACTGCAGGCTGAACTGAAAGCAAAAGCAGAAAAAGCAAGAAGAGAGAAAGCTTTAAAAGAAAAAGTAGCACAGGAAAAGCAGGATATGGCTGTGCATGCAGAATCAATAGCCCAGGCTGTGGCTGTGATAGAGAAAAAACAGGCAAAGATCGATGAAGATCAAAAAAGAATTGAAGCAGAGCGGACAAAATTTAAAGCAATAGAGAAGAGCGCAGAAGAGGCAGTAAAAGTAAAAGAAGAGTTAGCACGCTATAAAGAAAAGACCGAGCAGGAAAAAGCAAGGTTACTGGAAAAGATAGCACACTGGGAAGCAAAAGTAAAAGAGACGGTAGAGAAAGAGAATAAAGCAGAAACAGCCGCAAAAGCTGCAGCACTTCTCGCAACTCAGCAGGCTGTTGCCAAAGCGACAGAAAAAACAGGTGAAGAAGTAGCAAAAGTAAAAGAAGAGTTAGTACGCTATAAAGAAAAGACCGAGCAGGAAAAAGCAAGGTTGCTCGAAAAGATAGCGCACTGGGAAGCAAAAGTAAACGAGTCGGTAGAGAAAGAGAGCAAAGCAAAAACAGCCGCAAAAGCTGCAGCACTTCTCGCAACTCAGCAGGCTGTTGCCAAAGCGACAGAAAAAACAGGTAAAGAAGTAGCAAAAGTAAAAGAAGAGTTAGCACGTTATAAAGAAAAGACCGAGCAGGAAAAAGCAAAGTTGCTCGAAAAGATAGCAGACTGGGAAACAAAAGCAGCAGCTGCTTCCAAAGAGGAGCAGGAAAAAGCACAAAAGCTGCAAGAAGCTATGGCAAAAGCAGACGATCAGGCATCCAAGCTTGAAGTTAAGGCTACAGAGTTGAATAAAAAAGAAGAAGCACTCAAAAAAGCAGAGGAAGAAGAAAAAGCGCGAATTGCGCAAGCCGAAAAAGAGATGGTAGCCAAACAGGGAAAATTGGATGAGATGCAAAAAGCATTGGAAACGGCACAAATTCAGCTGACTGAAGATCAAAACAGCACAGAAGCTGCAGCAGCGAAGATAAAAGCCGAGTATGCCAAACTGGAAGAAGATAAAAAGCAGTTGACACTACGTCAAAAGTCTATTGAAGAGCAAAAAGCTGCTTTAGAAAAACAGGCCAAAGAACAGGCAGCAAAAGCAGATACACTCAAAGCTGCAGCAGCTGCGGCTGCGGTGGTAGCAACACAACAAGCTGATCTACAAAAAGAATCTGCTGCAATAGCAGCAGAAAAAGCTGTATTGGAAAAAGAAAAAGATGTGTTGGCAGCTGCACAAAAAGAGCTTGAACAGGAAAAAGAGGCGCTGGCACAAAAAGAAGCTGAAGAAAAAGCAAAACAAGAAGCCAAAGAGAAAGCGAAAGCTGAGGCAGCAGCCAAAAAAGCAGCAGAGGAAAAAGCTGCCAAAGAAGAGTTGTATGGTGCCCTGGAAAAAAGTAAAATAGAGTTCAAGTATAATAGTGCTGATTTAATTGGTGCCAGTGAGTCTTTATTGGATCAAGTAGTCAAGATTATTAAAGGACATGAAGATTTACACTATGTAGTGCAGGGGCATACCGATGCACATGGTAATGAGGACTACAATATAAAATTAAGTACCGCCCGTGCCCAAAAAGTAAAATCATATTTAATCGATCATGGTATACCGGCAGATATCTTAACAGCAAAAGGTTTTGGTTCATCTGAGCCTATTGCAGATAACAGTACCAATGAAGGAAGATTACAAAATAGAAGAGTTGTGATTCAGGTAGCAGAGTAAGTGGATTTATCAGCCTCATGAGGGCTGATAAATTTGTAGATCTTTAGTTTATTCGGTACGGAGCATTGCACCATTACTGGCATTGGTGACAAGCAGACGATACTGTTTTAGCCAGGATCCGTTAAGCTTTTTGACCACCGGGGTGAAGTTGGCACGTCTTTGTGCAATCTCTTCATCACTGAGTCTGACTGAGAGTTGATAATTGTCAACATCTATATCAATGATATCTCCATCCTGCAAAAGTCCAATCATACCACCTTCAGCCGCTTCAGGGCTTACATGCCCGATACTGGCACCTCTTGTCGCTCCGGAAAAACGTCCATCTGTAATCAGTGCAACTTTGTCGCCTAATCCCATACCCATGATGAGTGAAGTCGGTGCGAGCATCTCTTGCATACCAGGACCACCACGCGGTCCCTCATATCGGATGACTACTACATCACCTGCTTTTACTTGACCGCTGGTGATACCCACAATGGCTTTTTGTTGTGAGTCAAAACAGACTGCTTTACCTGTATAAGTCCTCATGACAGGATCGATACCGGCTGTCTTCACAACAGCACCTTCCTGTGCAAGATTACCAAACAAAATAGCCAATCCACCCACTTTGGAGTAAGGATTGTCTATAGTATGGATAATTTTTGTATCTTTAATCTCTGCAGATGCGATACGCTCGCCGATACTTTCTCCTTCAATGGTTGGGTTATCTAGGGCAAGGACATTATTGCCTCTTTTGGTGATCTCGTGCATCACGGCACTAACACCACCGGCTTTGTGAATATCTTCCATATGCACAGTTGAGAGTGAAGGGGATATTTTGGCGATGTGTGAGACGCGTTTACTCATATTGTTGATATCAGCAAGATTAAAATTCACATTTGCTTCTCGTGCGATAGCCAGCATGTGCAGGACAGTATTTGAGCTTCCTCCCATCGCCATATCAACGGCAAAAGCATTGTTAACTGCTTTTTCATTGAGGATATTTCGCATTTTGAGTCTTTCGCTTTCGGCTTCATCTTTGGCGATTTCACAGATACGACGTGCTGCTTTACGCAGTAGTTCTTCCCGCTCTGGTGTACGTGCTAGAATGGTACCGTTGTCTTTGAGGGCGATTCCCATCGCTTCCATCAAAGTATTCATAGAGTTTGCTGTAAACATACCGGAGCATGAGCCGCCGCTTGGACAGGCTTCACATTCTATCTCAGTCAGTTTCTCTTCCGTGATATTGCCTGCTTCATACTCACCCACTGCTTCAAATGCAGTAGCCAAATCGATCGGTGTACCATCTGAGAGTTTACCGGCTTTCATTGGCCCGCCACTGACAAAAATAGTCGGCACATTGACTCTGAGTGCCCCCATAATCATACCCGGGGTGATTTTATCACAGTTTGGGATACAGATCATCGCATCCAGTTTGTGTGCATTCATCACTGTTTCGATTGAATTTGCGATAATTTCGCGGCTTGGCAGAGAATAGAGCATACCATCATGTCCCATAGCGATGCCGTCATCAACACCGATAGTGTTAAATTCAAACGGTACACAGCCATTTTTTCTGATCTCATCTTTTATGATTGCACCATATTCGTTGAGGAAAAAATGCCCTGGAATGACTTCATTAAAAGAGTTTGCCACTCCGATAAACGGTTTGTTAAAATCTTCATCTTGTAAACCTGTTGCCCGAAACAGACTTCGGTGCGGGGCTCTGTTATAGCCTTTTTTGACTTCATCACTTCTCATAGTGTATCCTCAGTATAAAATTTGTCCTATTATATCAAAGGTAAGCTATAGAAACTTATTTCTCAGACCCCAGGCATCGATAACCGTCAATTTTCCAGCACAATTGTAGGTATGGGTGCCACCTATCTTTTTGTTCCAGTGTGGCAGGATGCTGGAGATCTCCTTTTCTTTATACTCCTCCTGGGTGAGTGTCATAATCTCGTTAAAACTGAGCCCATAGCCGTATCTGTGTGAAGAATTTTGGGATGGGCGGATCATCTTGCCGTTTTCAACAAATATTTTTCCTGCAGGTCTGGAAGATTTGACATCGGAAACAATAGGGTTTTGCGGATGTGCTTTCCACTCTGTTGTTCTAAAATCATCAGCCGAGAACAAAAAGAGTTCATTATAAAGCAGCGAGCCTTCATCTTCATCGATATTGGTAAACATCCACCACTTGTTATCATGATAGTGTAGTGTGGTATCTGCACTCTTGACATTTTCCATCAAGTGCATCTCCAGTTTCCATTCATAAGGGAAATTGGTGGCTTTATAGAGTGATATCTTACGGCTTGCACCACTCTCGGGAATCATCCACCACTCTCCATCTTCTTGAAAGATATTGGGATAGGATAGATGAGATCCGGTATCTAAAATGGTGGTATTTTTAGTGATATTTCCTGCTTTATCCAGCTCCAGCACAGCAAGGTGACCGACATTTTCTTTATAAGACATCTCTTCGACAAAAAGATAGTAACCATCTTCTTTTTCTACGACAAAAGGATCAGCCCAGAGAATCCCCAAAGGCGAGGTGATCCGCTTGTAGTGGTGCATGGATTTTGACGTTTTTGGATCAAGGTTAAACATCACAAACCACTCTTCATCAAAAAATCTTTTCATGATGAGGCGTTTGGTAAATTTATAGAGGTATTTTGCAAAAGGGATGAGAGCTTCCAGATTGGCTGGTTTTTTATAGAGTGGCATATCATGAAAAGATAAACTGTTTTCTACACTGTTAATCTCGTCAAAAAAAGCATCTTCACCAACCCTGTGTAACTTTTTCAGTGTTCTTGCTAAAAATGGTGAGGCCAACCACTTCAAAAAGTTAATGTTTTTTCTGGGTGAGATTTGTTGTGTGAGCGCCCACGAACGGTAAAGTACGGTTCCTCCATCTAAAGTTTCATCCAGGATTTGCAGGGTGACACCTGTTTGTGGTGTTTTGTTGATCGATTCCCAAAATCCACCATCAGCCATGCCGCGGCTTTGGCGTTGATCCCCAAAATGATGTGACCAGACACCATACTTTGCAGCGGTGAGGATATCACCCCGGAGTATGCGAAAACCGCTCCTTATCAAAACATCAAGCTTATGTTCTTTGATAGTCTGGATATCTGTATCCTCCAGTCTATCATGATAAGTACTCTGTTTTGGTGTTACATCCAGGATGGCTGCATCGGGAAACAGTGCTGTGATGTCCTCTTTGATTTCTGCATCGGGTTTTTGTTTGAAGAGTTTGTCATCCAGTGTTCTAAGGGCATGATATACGGCGTATTGGGAAGTGTTATCATGATACGCTGTGGTATTGTTAACGATAAGCGTAACCTCTGCATAGTCACTGTTTAAAATTCTTTGTAAGCCTTTAAAAAGCCATGCTTCTACTTTCCCTTCATCGACCAATAGCCCTATCTTTAATTTCACTTTATGATATCCTTTATGATGTTGTCCCATTGTCCTTTGATGACATTCCAGTCATAAGTATCGGCTTTTGCGCGTGCATGTGTAGAGAGTGTTTTACAGAGTGCAGGATTTGTGAGTAGATTGTCGATCTTTTCACTCATCATTTTGTCATCATTTTTATCGACCAAAAGTCCATCAACTCCATCTTCTATGAGAAAAGGAAGCCCTCCGACATTGGTAGAAACGATAGGAAATCCAAGCGCCATGGCTTCGACTATACTGACAGGAAGATTGTCGAAGTTGGTAGGGTTGATAAAGATATCATACTCTCCTGCCAATTTGATCCACTCCGGTTTTGACAACCCTCCGGTAAAAGTGACCTTATCAGACAGACCCAGCTCTTTTGCATAGGTTTTGGTATCTTCCAGGCTTCCGTCCCTGTCAGGTCCAACCATACATAGTGAGATATCAGGATATTTTTCTACCAGATTTTTGACCACTCTTATTGCCATTTTGGTATTGTAGATTTTGGCAAAAGATCGGACATAGAGCAGTTTTGGTGCTATATGTCCACGTTCTCTGTAGGTGTATTGCTCTAGTTCAATATTGTTTGGAATATAGAGGGTATTGTACCCTTCTTTATCAAAGGCTTCTTTGAGGTAGATGGAGGGGGTGACATTGGTAGATGCTCCCCCAAAGAGATACTGGGACATCCTGGGATACTTTTTCAATCTTTTAGGCAGATCCCCGCCATGCAAAATAGGAATATAAGGGATATTGAAAAGCTTTCCAAAAAATGCAGTCATCAAGGCATAATAAAAGTTCCAGGTACTGTAAGTATCGACGATGAGTAACTGGCAGCTTTTGCGGTACTTGATGATATGTCGCATCATGTCTAAAAAGCGAATCAGTTTGTTGGACACTTCTGAACAGGTGACGATATCGTAATTTTCTTTTAACTGTTCCCCTAAAGTATCAACATTGGAAGGAGTAATACTTTTTTTATTACCTAAATATAAAATCACTTTTGCTTGCCTTTGGAAATTTATTTTGTAGTTTATTAAAATAATATTATATTATTATATAGTCTAAATGTTTAAATTTAAATTAATTATATCATTATCTTTAACGAGATATAATAGGGTATCTATACAAAAGGGTAATCATGGAAGAAAAGCTCCAGGCTGTATGCAGTCAACTGATACGAAAAAAAGATTTAATGCTGGATGAAAAAATTTTGCATAATCTGCAAGAAAAGGATATTACAGTACTGGTGTGTGAAGATAGCCTGTGTGAGATCAAAATCGTCTCCAAAAATCATTTTGCGATTTCGGATGTAATTCCTGTCTTGAGTGATTTTGGTTTTACAACATTGAGTGAAATAACGTATGAAGCACGCTATCATGATAAGCCCGTTTTTATCACCAAGCTCAATCTGGATGCCCAGGCGCAAGGTCTGCTTATCAAACATCAAGAGAATATCAAAGAT
>JANTGR010000059.1 GCA_024762875.1 Sulfurospirillum sp. | reverse complement strand
TGCTACGTCTATAGAAATTGGATCCAACATTATTTATCCTTTACAATACTGTTTGCTTTTACAAACATATCTTTTGCTTCTTGAGTTACTGCTTTTTTGTCCATATTAACAATCATCTCCTTGACACTTCCATCTATAGGATCTAACATAGGCTTTGGATAAACACCCAATATCACAACCAGTGCGACCAAAGGCACCAGTGCAGTAAGCTCTTGTTTTGTCAAATCTGTTAAATTTTTGTTTTTTTCATTTGTTAAAGGACCAAAGAAAGACTTTTTATAGAGTGACAGCATATAGACCGCCCCTAAAATGATCGTTGTTCCGGCAATTGCTGTCATAATCGGAGAAACAGCATAAAAACCCAGTAGTGATAAAAATTCACCTACAAAACCAATGGTCAATGGTAATCCCACTGAAGCCATTAACAAGATAGCAAATATGGTGGCATAGATAGGCATGACTGATGCCAACCCCCCAAATTCGCTCATCATTTTAGTATGTCTTCTATCATAAATCACACCAACTAACATAAAGAGTGCACCTGACACAATACCATGTGAGAGCATCAAAAAGAGAGACCCGGTGATACCTTCTGCATTCATCGCAAATGTTCCCAATACAATAACACCCATATGTGATACCGAACTATAGGCAATCACCTGTTTCATATCTTCCTGGGCATAAGCTACCATCGCTGTATAGACTATCATGATAAGTGCCAATACAGCAACCGGAATCATAAAATATACTGAAGCATCAGGAAGCATCGGCAATGAAAATCTGACAAAACCGTAAGTTCCCATTTTTAACAGCACGGCCGCCAAAATAACCGAACCGATTGTTGGTGCCTGACCATGTGCATATGGCAGCCAGGTATGAAATGGAACCATAGGTACTTTGATAGCAAAACCAAAGAAAAATGCCCCAAACAGCCATAATTGATCTCTAAATGAAAATTGAAACATTTGCCAATCAGCAATAGAAAAACTCCATACACCCATCTCTTGATGATATAGATATGCAGCATACAATATACCCAGCAGCATCACAAGAGAGCCGGCAAATGTATACAAAAAGAATTTAACCGCTGCATAGATTCTCAGTTTACTACCCCATGCACCGATGATATATAACATTGGAACCAAAGATAATTCCCAAAAGATATAAAAAAGTATAACATCTAACGCAGCAAATACACCAACCATTGTCATTTCCAATACAAGTATGGAAATAATCAGGTTTTTCAGGTTCTCAGTTATCGTTAAACCAATCAAAGCAATCATTGTCATAAAGGTACTCATAATGATCAAAAAGAGTGATATACCATCTATTCCCAAATCATAGCTGATACCAAATGCAGCAACCATAGGTGCATGCTCAACAAATTGATAACCAACTACACTGGCATCATAACCAAACCACAGCATCAAAGAAAGTAAAAACTCTATTGCTGTGATGGTGATACCATAAGCTCTTATATTTTCTTTTTCTATCATATATCCAAACAACGCAGCAATTGCTGGGAAGAATATTAATAATGTTAATAATGAATCCATCCACCTACTCCTTTATATACCAGGTCTATAAAATATTGCACAAAGCAATAACACAATGATACCCAAGACCATCCATCTTAAGTTATTTGACAAGTTACCACTTTGCATCCATCTAGCTTTATCACCTGTTTTATAGATGATGCCTGCTATAAAATCTACTGTTGCATCCACAATTTTCATATCTATTCTTTTCCACGCAAATTCAGAAAGTTCTGCATAGGGTTTCATAAAAACATCTTCATAAAACTTGGGTATATAATATTGATTTGACAATATTTTATGAACACCAATTTTTTCAAAAAATGTATCAAAGTCACCTTTTTTAAATTTTGTCACTGCAAGCAAAATACCACTCAATGCAATACCCAAGGTCACAACCAGTAAAAAGAAAAAAGTTCCTGTACTGACATGCGGTTCATACTCTGGAAGTAACTCTGTCACATAATGCATAAAACTGTGCTCACTAAAGCCGGCTACGGCAGCTAAAATAGCCAGTGGAATCATCGCTGCGATGACAAAAGGATATGCTTCATGCGGATGATGCTCTTCATCTGTAAATTTTTTCTTGGCAAAAAAGACAAGCATAACCAGTCTAAAACTATAATATGCCGTCATACCTGCACCCAGCCATAACATTGCCCATAAAAAGTAGTGATGTTCTGAAAAAGCAGTTTCAAGTATTTTGTCTTTTGAAAAGAATCCTGCCAAAGGCCAGATACCGGCTAAAGCCAGTGAAGCTACTGTCATGATTCCCATAGTCCATGGCATCACTTTTCCAAGTCCACCCATTTTTTTGACATTGAGCTCATCATCCATAGCATGCATAACATTACCGGCACCCAGGAAAAGTACTGATTTAAAAAAGGCATGTGTCATCAGGTGGAAAAGTGCAATCCAATAGGCTCCCAATCCTGCAGCAACAAACATATATCCCAATTGTGACAATGTTGAATAAGCAATAATTCTTTTCATATCCAGATTGACCAGTGCCATTGATGCTGCAAATACAGCAACAAAAGCACCTAAACAAGCGATAAAATAACCTACATTTGGAATCAGCATGAAAATTTCATTACTTCTGATGACCAAGTATACACCAGCTGTTACCATCGTAGCAGCATGGATCAATGCAGATACTGGCGTAGGACCTTCCATCGCATTGGCAAGCCATGTATGGAATGGAAATTGTGCTGATTTACCCATAGCACCGATAAATAAAAATATACCAATAGCCGTTATTGTTCCTGTACTTAATGTACCAATATTGGCAAATACTTCATCATAACTGACTGTACCCAAGTTCCAGAAAATTAAGAAAATACCGATCAACATCCCTAAATCCGCTATTCTGTTCATGACAAATGCTTCATTTGCAGCCCATGACGGTGATATAGCCGGATTGATGTCTCTTGTAACATCAGGCTTGTGATACCAATGTCCTATAAGCAGCCAAGAACAGACACCCACACCTTCCCAGCCTATAAATAGACCCAAAAAGTTGTCACTCATCACAAGAATCATCATCGAAAATACAAATGCTGATAAATATGAAAAATATCGGTTAAAACCTTTGTCATGATCCATATATCCTATCGAATGTACATGTACCAATGTTGAAACCAAAGTCACTGTAAACATCATGATAACAGATACCGGGTCAGCTACAAAACCAAAATCAACGTTAAAATTACCTGCGCTGATCCATGTAAAAAGTTTTGCATGAACAATATGTTCACTATCAACATACTTCAACAAAATAAAAGATGATACCCACGCCGTAAACAACAAACCGGATGTCACAATACCTGTAATCAGTTTTTTAGGACTATTACCAAACAGCGCAGCAAACAAAGAGCCGACTATAGGGGCAAAAAGTGCTATATATAAATATTTTTCCATTCTCTTTAACCTTTCATTCTTTGCATTATGTCAAGATCTATACTGCCTTCACGTTTATACCACAATACCAATAGTCCTAAACCAACAGCTACTTCGCTTGCCGCAACTGCAATAATAAAGAATGCAAACATTTGACCTGTCAAATCAGCATAAAATTTTGATATTGCTGCAAAACCTACATTGACTGCATTCAGTAATATCTCAGTTGCAAAAAAGAGCATCAAAAGATTTTTTCTTTTAATGACACCTACCAAACCAATCGCAAATAATATGGCAGACAATACCAAATAGTGTGTCAGTGTTATCATTTATCATCCTTTATATCAAATTCTTCTTTATCAACATGTGCATCTCTTAAAGTAGCAAGAGTCAAACTTTCGTCCATTTTTTTACCAACCAATATAATACCCGCAATCATGGCTACCAGCAGCATCACCGCTGCCAATTCAAAAGGAATAAGATATTTTGTAAATAAAACAACACCTACCTGCTGTGAATTTGTACCATCCCAAAGTGCCGGATTGCTCAGTGGCGCATCAAGAGCCAAATGGTCTGCTACAAAAGGTGCAGTTGCCATAAATACAATCAAAACGGCACTGGCAATCCACAGTCCATATACGATTTTTGCACTGTGAACATTTTCTTTGATATCCTGTGTTGTATCCAAAAACATCATACCAAACGCATACAATGCCATCACGGCACCCGTATAGACAATAATTTGAACAACACCCAGGAAGTCTGCATCTAAAAGGAAGAAAAATCCTGAGATCAAAATCATTCCAGCAGCCAAAGCACTCATCGAATAGAGCGCATTTTTACTTAGTACCACAATAAGAAACATACTTATCGTTAAAATCGAAAAGAGGTAAAACGCTATTACTTCAAACATTATTCATCCTTTAATATGCCAACGGCGTTTTTTTAACATTGTCATCCGCATTTGGACTTACTGCACCAAAACCCGGATATGGTTTTTGCTTTCCGGCCTTAAATAAATCCATGGGTGTAACCAAATCAGCCAACCCGGCGTAATGCGCTCTTTGTTCACTGACATTCTCATAATCCTGTCCATGTGTGATAGCAAGTTCCGGACAAACTTCAGCACAGTAGCCACAATAAATACAACGTCCAAGATTCAAAGTCCAGCCTTTGACAACCTTTCGCCCTTTACTGCCGTATTTGGTATCAATTTGAATACAGTTTGAGATACATATCTTCTCACACAATCCGCACCCGATGCATGCCTGATTACCACTTTCTACCAACCTTTTGATTTGATGCAATGCACGATAACGAGGACTGATTGGAAGTTTTTCCAGAGGATACTGTACGGTATGGATATTAAACTTCAACATCTCTCTAAATACAATCCATAAACCTACAAAAAGTTCACCACTCAGCGACCTCTTTACAACCCTCTTAAATTTATCCTGCCAAGTAGTGGGAGTTTCTTCCACTTCCATATAGAGATAATCATCCGATATATTTCTATTATTATAATTTGTTAAATCCATCATCCCTACTCTCCTAAATTAAAACTATACCAGTTATCAAAATATTGACAACCGCCAACGGCATCAATACTTTCCAACATAACCACATTAATTGATCCGGTCTTACATGAGGCCATGCGGCACGTACCCATAAAAATAAGAAAATCAAAACAGAAACTTTTAAAAGTATTGCCAAGCCACCAGGAATAAATCCTATACTGTTATAGCCGCCTAAAAATACAATTGAAGCTACAAAAGCCACTGTAAACATATTGGCATATTCACCAATGGCAAATAATCCCCATCTCATACCTGAATATTCAGTTGCATACCCGGTAATAACCTCTGCTTCATGCTCAAGTAGATCAAATGGTGTTCTATTTGTCTCTGCATAACCCGCTATCAAAAACAGTATAAATGCAACAGGCTGATAAAATATAATCCAGGTTTGTTCACCCTGCTGATAGTCATTGATATCTATAAGAGACAGTGAGCCTACCATCATGAGCGGTGCTATCAATGATAATCCGGTTACAACTTCAAATGACAACATTTGAATCACTGTTCTAGCTGCACCCAGGAGTGACCATTTATTGTTTGATGCCATACCACCCAAAAGCGGTGCATACATACCAACAGCCATCACACCAATCACAAATAAAATACCAATATTGATATCTGCAACAATTGGATGCACAACATAGTCAGTAAATGGCAGTGTAAATTCAGGGAAGAAAGGTACAGCAGCCATGGCAATAAAAGCAGTTGCTGCAGCAATAACAGGTGCTATTTTAAATATAGGCTTTACGGCATGCTGCGGAACAATATCTTCTTTGGTAAAAAGTTTGATACCATCAGCCAAAACTTGCAAAACACCATAAGGACCAACATGCATCGGTCCTAATCTTCTTTGCATAAATGCCAATACTTTTCTTTCAAAATATGTCGTTATACCTGCCAATGCCGAAAACACTGTCAATATAACAATTACTTTGATTATCGTTTCAATAATATAGGAACTATCACTCATATTTATACCTTTCTAATTGTTGCTGTTGTAAATCTATAATTATTGTCAAACAACGCCTGTGTATTTAACTTTTTGTCAAATGTTGGCACATACGCTATTTCACCGCTCCACTGCTTATCAAGTTCAACTTTTGCGGATATAGTGCCTCTCTCTGTCTTTACTTCCACCATATCACCTTCACTCAGTCCTTTTTCTTCTAAAAATGCTGCTGAGACATAAACAGCACCATCAGATTGAAGTTGATGCGCTTTATTTGTAAAAGCATTGAACTGATTGATAGGGTTTGATAGATAAATAACATCACCTTTGATTTCTTTCATATCAGACAATGCCTCCAGCTGAAGTGATTCTTTGACTTTCTTCACTTTCAAATCATAACCTCTTACTTCGACACCTGCATTATTATACAAGTTTGGCAAGCTGTCAAATTCTGCGATCATATAACCTTTTTTGGTTGGAAGCTGTGGCGTATAGTCTATGGTTAATTTAGCATGGATATCTAAAGCATTGGCTAAATCATTCAGTACATAACCACTGTATGGCAATGCAACATTGGTTGGTACTACTTTTTTCTCAATACTGGTAAATGTCCCTTCTTGCTGGTTTAAAGCCGGCATATCCAAATCACCATCACCCAATGCACTCAGTACAAAATCACCAGATTCATTATATGCCAATACTTTATCCCCTGCTGTTTCATCCAAATCACATATCAATGAAACACCCAGCGTATTTGTTTTGGAAGGAATAATAGTAATAGAAAAATGTGTATATTTACTGATCAGTCCAAGTAATGTAGCAATATTTTCTGCTCTATCATGATGATAAAGGTCTTCTCCTGCAACCAAAGCAAATGTATCTTTTTTAGCAAGCATTTTTGTTAATGTTGCTTCAAAACCTTCTGGCAACCCTACCAGTGCAGTATCATACTTACTGATAGTATTGCTCACTTCTTGTGGCAATGCTTCCAGACTACTTTCATCTGCTTCAGATGCTATTTTTGCAAATGTCTCAAGGATATAAGCCAATACATGTTCTTCTGCACCTATAGCATGTTTTATACTCAGCATATTTTTTGCAAAACCTTCTACCACAGTGTCACCTGTCGGATGGAAGTATAAACCTGCACCTTTGTTCATCGTCACAGCATTGTTGATAGCAAAACCAACTGAAGGAGCATCATACCGTACGGCTGTCCCCACACTGATCACAAAATTTGCTTCTTTAATCGTTTTTAATGAGCCATCATAGAGTGACATACCACAGGTCTTGGCATAGGTATTCAGAAATTTTTGATAAGCCAAAGCATCATCATTAACCAGTTTTAACTTGTATTTTTCTTTTATTTTTTGCAGTATCAGGGCTTCTTCATTCGTGATATAACTGGAAAATCTGATTGTATCTGCTTCATTTTTGATAAAATCAATCGCTTTTTCAAACAATGCTTTGTCTTTTCCAGCAACACGATTTTCAAAATCATATCCAAATCTAGCTGCCCCCGGGATAGAGACATAATGCGCATCATTGGTTACTCTGAAAATTTTTGTATCATAATTTTTCATATCTCCGTGTTTGGTCTCATAATATATAAGAGAACAGTCACTGCTGTGTGGATTGGCTACTGGGACTTTAGTCAGCTCCCAGGAGTTGGACGAGTACTGAAAATCTGAACTGACCAGGGCGCCTACAGGACAAACTGCGATACACTCACCACAGGTTTGACACTCTAGAGAATCATCTTCATTCACCGTACCAATGATTGACTTTTGCAGTTTATTCCACATGGCATAGGAATCTTTTGGCATTGTCTCTTTAAACTCTTTAGGCAATTGATCACCGCCGCGTGGAACTGTTTTAAGAACAGCATCCCCGATCATATCTTTACACACAGTAACACATTTTTCACAAACGATACAGAGTCCCGCATCATATTTTATAGGGCCCCAATCACGAATTGGTCTATAGGTATCTGCAATTGCATGCTCTTGTTTATCGACATTCATATACAGTGTATAGTTTTGAAGTTCACAGTCACCACTTTGATCACAGACACCACATTGCAACGGATGATTTACATCATATACCTGCATGATCGTCTTTCTTTCAACCGCTATCTCATCACTGTTTGTATTGACAATCATGCCGTCTTTGGCTTTGGCATTACATGCATACACTCTTTTATCATCTGCTTCAACGATACAAAGTCTGCAAGCTAGAGATGGTGAACATTGTGTCTGATAACAAATCGCCGGAATGAAGATATCTTCTCTTCTAGCAATATTTAAAAGATATTCGCCCTCTTTGGCTTTACATTGAATTCCATTTATTTCTACTGTAATATCACTCATTTGCCCACCTGTGTTATTTTTACTTTATTAAATCTATATGTTGACATCAGTGACTGCCCCTCAAATCCCAAATCAAAAGTCGGCATCAATCCTATTGTACCTTTTAAGGTATCACTGAGTTTAAAAACTCTCTGCACTTCTTTTCCATCTATCATGATAGAAACAGTGTCACCATCCTGAATCTTAGCGGCTACGGCAAATTGTGCCGACCCTTCCAAAACAGCATCTGTATCGAGATATTTACAGATATTGGTAAAGACATTTTTTTGACTGTTTGGATTGCAGACATATACAACTACTCCGTCAAAACTTTCCAACTCAGCCAATTCAGACAATGTCTGTGTTGTTTTGATGCTCTTTGATTGTAGATGGTATCCTCTAATCTCATCACCATTTTGATCAAAATAACTATCCAACGCATCAAACTCTTCTGCTTTGAATCCTGATTTCACAGGTAACATAGACGTATAGTCAATCGTGTATCTTTTGTTCAAACCTATCTGATTGGCGATGTCATTCAGACAAAAACCATCAAAACTCACAGCAACATTCGTCGGGACAACTGTTTTATTCAATGTTGTAAAAGTCCCTTCTTGTTGATTGAGTGCCGGCATATTCACATCACCGCCATCTTTTAGTGCACTCAGAACAAAATCTCCAGTTTCATTGTACCCGATTGTATAATTTCCTGCATCTGTATCCAAATCACAAATCAGGGATACACCCAATGTATTGACAGCTGGAGGGATGATGGTAACATCAAAGTCACTGTACTTTTCTACCAATCCCAATATTTTTGCTATATTCTCCGCATTTGGATGTGCATAGAGATCACAGCCCACAATCAAAGAAAAGTGAGATTTCTTTCGCATTCTCTTTATCATGACAGATATCTCTTCTTCTCCGACATTGCTTTCAGCAGAAATATATCCCTCATCAATTTGATCAAAATAATCCTGAAGCGTGGAAGGTAAATCAGCATTTTTCAGTAGCGATTTTGCCAATAGTGCCAAAACACTCTCTTCACTGCCTGCTTCATATTTTACAAATTGCGTCACAATATTTTTGATATTATTATCTTCAACAGGATGCATATAAATCACTTGTGCTCTTTGACGTTTTGAAGCCTGATTGACTTTAAATTTCAACCCTGGTATATCATCAGCTATTTTAGAACCAAGTACAACGATATAATCACTGTTCTTTATATCTTTTGCACTTCCACTGTAGAGACTTTCTCCACGTGTTGTTGCGAATGCATTTAAAAAAGTTTGATAATTTCTTGCTTCTTCATTGATGAGTTTATATCCATGCAGTTCTTTTAGTTGCTGTAGTATGAATGCTTCTTCATTCGTAATCATCGAAGAGAATCTGATCGTATCTGCCTTTTTAAAAGCTTCTACAGTTTTTTGCATATCATCAGCACTGTTTGATCCCATATTTGCATAATCATAACCATAGCGGCAAATACCAGCCATAGAATCAAATTCGTACTCATTTCTGACACGGAAAATACGTCCATGTTTGATTTCATAATAAATCATATTGGCCAATGGACTGTGTGCACATGCTGCCGGTACTCTTTTAAGTTCCCATGCATTGGTATTGTACTTAAAGTCCAGGTCAGATAGCGCGCCTACAGGACAGACTGATGCACACTCTCCCCAATCTACATTTTTAGAATCTAGTTTGGTATTCACGATCTTGGAGTTATATCCACCTGTAGAAATTTGTAAAGCACTATCGCCGACAATTTCATTACTCACTCTTACACAGCGTTCACACATGATACAAAGATAAGGATCATAAGTGATATTTCCCCAATCTTCCAGTTTTCGAGCTTGTTCAACAGCTGAAAAATCCTGATTGGATACATTAAATTCCAAGGTTTTGTTTTGAAGATCACATTCACCTGATTTGGGACAGACACCACATTGCAACGGATGGTTGACATCATAGAGTTTCATGATATTTTGGCGCTGCTTATACAGCTCTTGTGAGTGTGTTGTTACTTTTAGACCTTCAACTGCACGTTCCTGACAAGAAAGAATGGGTGCATCAGCTCCTTCTATCTCAACGACACACATTCTACATGAAGCAATAGGTTTCACTTTTGTAAGATAACACATAGTGGGGATATAGATTCCATTTCTTCTGGCAACTTGCAAAATGGTCTCATTCTTGAGACCTTGTACTACCTTTCCGTCGATCTCAAAATTAATCATTTGTTCAGTTTTTGTCATATTACACCGCCACCATTGCTATATAGTAACATCGCATACAACGACTTGCTTCGTTGACAGCTTGCTCTTGTGTAAAACCGAAATTGACTTCATCTTGAGAAAACTTTCTTGTTTCTACATCCAGTTTTTCACTGACTTCTCTTGGCAGCCCGGCAACCCATCCGGTTACTTTCTCTTTTTTATCATAGACTTTCAATTTACGTAAATGGTCTTCCATAATTTCTTCGTCCAATAATTCCAGTTTGCCGCTATGTACAAATCGACTCATCACAGAAGATGCACGCTTGGCCTGACCCACTGCATTGACAATGGTCATTGGACCATATTCACAGTCACCTGCTGCAAAGATACCTTTACGACTGGTTTGATAGGTAGTGCCATCCGTTTTAAGTGTATTCCAACTAGTCAATTCCAATTCCCATTCTTGGGGTATATATCCAAGATCTGCATCCTGACTTACCGCAGGTATCAGATAATCACACTCCAGCTCAAAATCTTCACCTTCGATTTTAACCAATTGCGCACGCCCGCCGTTTGGATCAGGTACAAGTTCAAAACGATTAACCTTCAGTTTCTCAATTTTATTATTTTCATCGAAGATCTCTTCAATAGCAGAGTGAAAAATAAATTCTACACCTTCCTCTACCGCTTCATGATACTCTTCATATGAGGTATTTCTGATAATCGTTTTTTCATCACGACGATACAGCATCACAACTCTCTCAGCTCCTGCTCTGATTGAACATCTTACAACATCCATCGATGTAAAACCACCACCAACACAGACGATCGTTTTACCTGTGAGATCCACTTCATCCGCTAAATCCCACTTGACATTTAAATTTATCTGATCCAGAAAAGGGATTGCAGGCCAATAACCTTCCATTGACGGATCTTCATTTTTGGCTCTTACTTTTTTACTGAGTCTTGTACCTGATGCCAATAGTATTGCATCATACTCTTTCTCAAATTCTCTCAGCATTT